>JBPCWF010000806.1:0-4496 GCA_051009775.1 Hyphomicrobiales bacterium
TTCGTGCCCCTGTTCGCGCTCGACGCCAGCGTGGAAGGTGCGATGGACATGTGGGCCGCGGGCAAGGCGCTGGGCACCATCGCGCTGGTGATCGTGGTCGGCAAGTTCCTGCTGCACCGGCTTTACCCGCTGATCGCATCGACCGGCCTGGCGGAGGCGATGACGGCGTCGGCGCTTTTGACCGTGGTCGCGGTGGCATTCGCGATGCATGCGGTCGGCCTTTCGGCGGCGCTGGGTGCGTTCATTGCCGGTGCGCTGCTCGCCGATTCGGAGTACCGCCATGAGCTGCAGGCCAATATCGCGCCGTTCCAGGGCCTGCTGCTCGGGCTGTTTTTCACCGCCATCGGCATGTCGCTCAATCTGCAGCTGCTCAAGACGCAGCCGATGCTGATACTGGGCATGACCGCCGGGCTTCTGCTCGTCAAGTCCATCGTTCTCTACGGTCTGGGACGCTGGCAGGGGCTCGACGGTGCACGGGCGCGGCGTCTGGCCATCGTCATTTCCCAGGGCGGGGAGTTCGCCTTCGTGCTGTTCTCGGGCGCTCTTGCCGCCGGTGTTCTGCGCCGCGACATCACCGAGCCGCTCGCCGTGGTGGTGACCCTGTCGATGATGGCGACGCCGCTCCTGCTCAAGCTCGACGACTATATCCAGAACCGGCGGCCCAAGGACGACGAGCCGGATTTCGACATGCTGCCGGACGAGTTCGGCCATGTGGTGATCGCCGGTTTCGGCCGGGTCGGCCAGATCATCGCGCGGCTGCTCAAGGCCAAGGGCATTCCGTTCATGGCGCTCGACGCCAATCCGCAGCAGGTCGATCTGGTCAAGAAATTCGGCAGCCAGAGCTATTACGGCGACGCCTCGCGGCTCGACATCCTGCGCGCCGCGCAGACAGACAAGGCGGTCGCCTTCGTGCTGACCATCAGCGATGTGGAACTGTCGCTCAAGACCGCTGCGCTGGTGCGCAAGAATTTTCCCGATGTCCCGATCATCGCGCGCGCCCGCAACCGCCAGCACGCCCACCGTCTGATGGACCTGGGCGTCACGATGATGCACCGGGAAACCTTCCTGTCGTCACTCGAACTGGCCAAGGACGCGCTACGCAGCGTCGGACTTTCTGAAACCGAGGCCCGGCATGCGGTCGAGACCTTCCGCCAGCATGACCGGAGACAGCTCTACGACGACTACAAGCACTCGACCGACCAGCAGAAGCTCAGGGACCGGGCGCGCGAGGCGCAACAGGAGCTGGAGGATCTCCTGGCGGTCGACCAGGAAGCGCTGGCTCTGGAAGAGGTTGAAGAGACGGAGCGCAAAAGCGCCTGACGCCAATCAACGGCCTCCGTAATTCCCTGGCGCTTCGGCGGGAACGACGCGTGGCGACCTAACCCCTGGCCCTCTCAATCAGGTCGACGAAGCGCCTGAACAGGTAGTGGCTGTCCTTCGGACCGGGCGAGGCTTCGGGGTGATACTGGACCGAAAAGACCGGCTTGCCCTCTAGTGTGAGGCCGCAGTTCGAACCGTCGAACAGCGAGACATGGGTTTCGGTCACGCCTTCGGGCAGGCTTTCGCCGTCGACCGCAAAGCCATGGTTCATCGATGTGATTTCCACCTTGCCGGTGGTGTGGTCCTTGACCGGGTGGTTGGCGCCGTGATGGCCCTGATGCATCTTGACCGTGCCCGCACCGAGCGCCAGCGCAAGGATCTGATGGCCAAGGCAGATGCCGAACAGCGGGATGCCGCTGGCAACCAGTTTGCGGATCTCGGGCACCGCATATGTGCCGGTGGCCGCCGGGTCGCCGGGCCCGTTCGACAGAAAGATGCCGTCGGGCTCGAGCGCCAGCACGTCCTCCGCCGAGGCCGTCGCCGGCACCACGGTGACCGTGCAGCCGAGATCGGCGAAGCAGCGCAGAATGTTCCGCTTGATGCCGAAGTCGACCGCCACCACATGATGCTTCGGCTGGGTCAGGCGGCCATAGCCCCGGCCCCAGACCCAGCTGGTTTCATCCCAGCCATAGCGCTGCGCGCAGGTCACCTCGATCGCAAGGTCCATGCCTTCGAGGCCTGGCCATTGGGCGGCGTCGGCGTGCAGGCGGTCCAAGTCGAAACTCGCGCCGGGGTCATGCGCGATCACCGCATTGGGCATGCCCTTGTCCCGGATCAGGTTGGTCAGGGCGCGGGTGTCTATACCGCAGATCGCGATGATGCCGCGGGCCTGGAGCCAGTCGTTGAGATGGCTGATCGCCCGGTAGTTGGAGGGCGCGGTGATGTCGGCACGCAGGACCGCGCCGCGCACGCCCGAGGACGCGGCCAGATTGGCGGTCTCGATGTCTTCCGAATTGGTGCCGACATTGCCGACATGCGGGAAGGTGAAGGTGATGATCTGGCCGGCATAGGAGGGGTCGGTGAGGATTTCTTGGTAACCGGTCATCGCCGTGTTGAAGCATACCTCGCCGGCCGCGGTGCCGGTGGCGCCGAGGCCGAAGCCTTCGATGACGGTGCCGTCGGCAAGCACGAGCAGGCCGGTCCTGACCGGTTCGCTCCAGGCGCCCTTGGGCGCCACGGCGTCGCCGGCTGCCTCGGAACGCGCGTTCACGGGGGCCGTGCCGGTCATTCGGATTCTCCTTGGACGTGCAGTGAACCGGCCTGCAATTTGTTAACCGCGGTATGGTTCGATGCGCCTTCGATGCGGCGGAAACAGGCACGATATTGTGGCTCGCGGGCGAAATTAGAGAATCACCCAGTCCGCGTCAAGCATCCGGTAAAATATATTTTATCGAGAAGAATCAGAAAGTTATGCTTGAAACTAAGCGTTGCCCTCATGCCTCGTGGTGGTTTATTCTGGACGTCTTGTGAGGGGAACAGTTGGGTGTGTCATGAATGAACCGATTCGCGAGCGGATCAACACGGCGTTGAAGGAAGCGGTCAAGTCGCAGGACAAGATCCGTATGTCGACATTGCGTCTGATCAATGCCGCGATCAAGGACCGCGACATCGCATCGCGCACCAACGGCAAGTCCGAAGGTGTCGGTGACGCGGAGGTGCTCGGCATATTGGCCAAGATGATCAAGCAGCGCGACGAGTCCGCGGTGACCTATGAACAGGCCGGGCGGCTCGAACTCTCCGAGCAGGAGCGCAACGAGATCGTGGTCATCCAGGAGTTCCTGCCGAAGCAGCTGAACGAGGACGAGATCGCCGCGGCCTGCAGGCAGGTTGTGGAGGACCTCGACGCCGGCGGGCTCAAGGATATGGGCCGCACCATGGGCGCTCTCAAGGAGCGCTATTCCGGCCAGATGGATTTCGGCAAGGCGAGCAAGACCGTCAAGGGCCTCCTGAGCTGAGACCCCGCAGCGTATTTCCACAAGTTTTCCACTGCTTAGATATCCGCCTGCACGGTCCGCTTGAGGTTTGGGTGCGTCCGGCGTGCCGACTCACTGTATAATATACAGTTGGCTGATCGGATTCATCTGGCCCTGGACGATCCATGAAATACCCACCCGCATTCCTTGACGAGATCCGCGCCCGGCTTCCGGTGTCGGACGTGGTCGGACGGCATGTGTCGCTCAAGAAGCGCGGGCGCGAGTGGGTCGGCCTGTCGCCGTTCAATGCGGAGAAGACGCCGTCCTTCACGGTCAATGACCAGAAGGGCTTCTATCACTGCTTCTCTTCGGGCAAGCACGGCGACATTTTCACCTTCCTGATCGACACCCAGGGCCTGAGCTTTTCCGAGGCGGTCGAGCGCCTGGCCGGGGACGCCGGCGTGCCGATGCCGAAGCGCTCGGAAGACGCCGACCGGCGCGAGCGCGAACGCAAGAGCCTGCTCGACGTGATGGAAATCGCCGCCCGGTTCTTCGAGGACATGCTGCAGTCGCAGGCGGGTGCGGGCGCACGCGGCTATCTCGCCGACCGCGGCATCACCGCCAAGGTGCAGGCTGAGTTCCGCATGGGCTATGCGCCCGGCGACCGGCGCGCGCTCAAGTCGCATCTTGCCGAGCAGGGCGTCGACCTGGAGCAGATGGTGGCCGCCGGGCTGATTATCGCCGGGGAGGACATCGCGGTTCCCTATGACCGGTTCCGCGACCGGATCATGTTTCCGATCGGCGATGCCAAGGACCGCATCATCGCCTTCGGCGGCCGGGCCCTGTCGGCGGACGTTCCGGCCAAATATCTCAACTCGCCGGAGACCCAGCTGTTTCACAAGGGCGCCGTGCTCTACAATTACGGCGCCGCCCGCAAGGCGGCATACGATGCCGGCCAGGTGATCGCGGTCGAGGGCTACATGGACGTGATTGCGCTGAGCGCGGCCGGGTTCAAACATGTCGTGGCGCCGCTCGGCACCGCGCTCACGCCGGATCAGCTTACATTGCTTTGGCGGCTCGCGCCCGAACCGACACTTTGCCTGGACGGCGATGCCGCCGGCCTCAAGGCGGCATACCGCACGATCGAGACCGCGCTGCCGCTGATCCAGCCGGGCAGTTCGCTCAGATACGCGCTGCTTCCGG
>JBPCWF010000807.1:0-2637 GCA_051009775.1 Hyphomicrobiales bacterium
ACATCACCCACGATCTCGCCGTGGTCGCCCAGATGGCGGACCGGATCATGGTGCTGCGCTACGGCGAGCTCGTCGAGGAGGCCGACACGCGCACCATGTTGGCGGCGCCGGAGGAGGACTACACCAAGTCCCTGTGGGCGGTGCGCACGTTCCAGAAACATCTCGCCCCCGCGGTCGAGAAGGTGACGCCGCTGATCAAGCTGCATCACATCACCGCGGCCTATGGATCGCTCACCGTGCTGCGCGACGTCACCTTCGAGATCCACAGCGGGCGGACGGTCGCGGTGGTGGGCGAGTCCGGCAGCGGCAAGAGCACCGCGGCGCGCGTCATCTGCGGTCTCCTGCCGCCGGTACAGGGCCAGGTTCTGGTCAACGGCGAACCCCTGCCCGGCGACTACCGCAGGCGTTCGCGCGACCAGCTGCGCCATGCCCAGATGATCTACCAGATGGCGGATACGGCGGTGAACCCGCGCCACCGGGTGCGCGACATCATCGGCCGGCCGCTGTCGTTCTATCTGGGGCTCGATGGCGCGGCCAAGGAGAAACGCCTGCGCGAGCTCCTGGAAATGATCGAGCTCGAGCCCGCCGAGTTCATCGACCGCTATCCGGGCGAGCTGTCCGGCGGCCAGAAGCAGCGCATCTGCATCGCCCGGGCGTTGGCCGCCGAGCCCGAGTTCATCATCTGCGACGAGGTTACCTCGGCGCTCGACCAGCTCGTCGCGGAGGGCATCCTCAAGCTGCTCGACCGGCTGCAGCAGGAACTCGACCTCGCCTATATGTTCATCACCCACGACATCGCGACGGTTCGCGCGATCGCCGACGAGGTGGTGGTCATGTATCAGGGCGAAATCGTCGAACAGGGGCCGAAGGAAGAGATGTTCGCCCCGCCCCATCACGACTATACGGAGCTTCTGCTCTCGTCGGTGCCGGAGATGGACCCGGACTGGCTCGACAACGTGCTCGCCGAGCGCGGCGACGTGGTGCGCAACACCTGATCTCTGGGCCAAGCGCAAAGACCACTGTCAGCTCGGAAAGCAGTGAAGCGCGGCGTCGGTCAGCCCTTCGCGGTGCTGCAGAAAACTCGCATGAACATGCCCGTCGGCCTTTCCGTCCGCCTGCAGATCGACCTGGGCCCAATCACCGTTGTGACGCAGCACCTTGGTCAGCGAACCGAAGGGCAGAACCTGGACCACCGGAAACTCCACGCCCGGTCCTTGTCGCAGATTAAGGCCGGACCGGGCGATCACCCTATAGATGCCGCTCGCCTCCGCGACGGTGAGATCGAACGCGCCGTAATCCGGATGTTCCGGGTTGGCCCTGTTGGTATCGCAGTCGATCCCTTCAATCGATGTGACCGGCCCCTGCAGCAGATGCCAACGGTCCGATTTCCTGAACGCCTTGTATCCTGACCAGCCTGTCGACTGACTCAACCAGAACAACTCGGCGAGACCTTTCGACCCGAGGTGGCTCAACACGGTTCCCGAACCGTATGCCCCGACCCGGTAGGATTGGCCGCCGGCGCTCGCGGTCTGGAAGGCGGCCCGCACGCCTTCGAAAAAACCGGCAACTTGCTTCAGTTCCGAGGTCCTGAAGAAATCCCAGTCGACACCGAAATATATCGCCGAGCCGAACGGCTGCAGAATGTCCTGAGCGGCCAGCGCAAAGGCACGCTCGCCGGCCGCCCTGCCCTTGTCGAAGGTAAAGTCCCGGAGCTTGTTCTGGCGTTGCTGAAACACCACGCCCAGCCGCATACCGGCAGCGGTAATCGCCTCTGCTTCCGACCGGCTCAGGCGCTTTTCAGGCAGTTGCTTCGAGTTCCTGTGATTGTAATAGCGGATGATCACATCGACGCCGGCGGCCTTCAGCTCTCTTGCCTTGCGCGCGCAAGACCATGGCGTGTCCATGATGATCATGACGACCTCCGCTACAAACCAGCGCCATGGAAGTCTACCGGTGTGGCGAAAGATTGAACGCGCGCGCAGAATGACCCGAAAGACACCGGGGATATCGGCGTCAGGCTCGCAAAGAACACGTTTGGCGCCACCCGGGCGCTCAGAGTGGAGTGCACCCCTTTGAGTGGACAGGTGCGGTCGCGATCATTGGACCATCTGCCGATCCATGAAGCAGGTCGACGCCAAGCTCTGAATATGTTTCGCCATCGGGTATACCTGTCCGTGAACTGGCGGCAGCTGCGCTCATCGGACTCCGCACTCAGCATCAAGGCTCCGTAAGAGCAATCGTCGTGAGCGCCAGATAGATCAAGTGGAGTTACCTGTGACCTCGAAAAGAAAAGATCAGATCCGCGCGTTACTCAAAGGCATTGAAACTGGTGACGTGGCGGCGGTGGCGGTCGTCAACCAGGACAAGTACATTCAGCACAACCCCCAGACTCACGAAGGCAGCGAGGGCCTGGCGGCACTGTTCAAACGGTTGTCCAAAACCTCTCCCCGCGTCAACATCGTGCGGGCTTTTGCGGATGGAGACTACGTCTTCGCCCACACCGAGTACGACTTCGCCACGCGCAGAATCGGCTTCGAAGTCTTCCGGTTCGAGGACGATCTGGCCATCGAGCACTGGGACAACATCCAAGGGCGCCAAGGCCCCAACCCGTCCGGTCACACTATGGTCGATGGACCG
>JBPCWF010000808.1:0-6191 GCA_051009775.1 Hyphomicrobiales bacterium
TTGGTTCCCTCTTTCACCGCGATGGAGACGTTCGGTCTTTGCCGTTGCACCTGCTCGATCGTGTTCGGCAGGAGAACCGCCGAGGCGGCAAGCAGGGTGCCGACGACAACACGGCCGCCGGATCCGGCGCTGAGGTCGTCCAGTTCCTGGGCGGCGTGGGAGATCTGCGCCAGAACCAGTTTTCCATGGCGCACGAGGGTTTCGCCATACCCGGTCGCGTTCACACCCCGGTTCGTGCGCTCAAACAGCTGCACGCCGAAGTCGGTTTCGAGATCCTTGAGCAGCTTGGTCGCCGCCGGCTGGGACATGTTCAGCTCTCTGGCGGCGTGCAGGATGCTCTTGTGATGCGCGATCGCGACCAGAAGACGAAGCTGCTTCAGTTTCAGGCGCGTGGAAACGCGGTCCGCGATCTTTGTGTGCAACTGGCTCTGTTCCATGCGCTCTGGTATATCTTTATCGAATACCAAATTCCATTATCTACACTTGATCCTGCTAGCAAATTTGACATCATTCGGGATCGAAAAAAACTCCGCGAGCGGGTCGTCGGCATGGAGCGGGGGTGCGGTCGCAGCCCCAAAAGGTGCGATCGAACCGTTATGCGGCAGGGCCGGCATCAGGTTCGGCCCGGCGGCGACAGCGGAAAACCGGGAGAGAAGAAGTGAGCACGCATCCACGGTTCAAACCGTTCAACTTCGAGGCGTGGATTGAACAGAACAGGCATCTCCTGAAGCCGCCGGTCGGCAACAAGCAACTGTTCGACGAGAAGACCGACATGGTCGTGATGATCGTCGGCGGCCCCAACCAGCGTGTCGACTTCCACGATGATCCGGTGGAGGAGTTTTTCTACCAGATCACCGGGGACATGGTCCTCAAGATCGCCGAGAACGGCGAGATATATGATGTGCCCATCCACGAGGGTGAAGTGTTCTTCCTGCCGCCGCATGCACGCCACTCACCCCAGCGCCCGATGGAGGGCTCGGTCGGGCTGGTCGTCGAGGGGACCCGCAGGGAGAACGATTTCGATGGCTTCGAATGGTTCTGCTTCGGCTGCGGGGCTCTGGTCCATCGTGTCGAGGCGAGAGTTACCGACATCGTGAAGGACCTGCCGCCTCTGTTCACCGCATTCTACGACGACGAACAGCAACGGACCTGCAAATCGTGCGGGGAGGTTCATCCCGGCAAGGAGCCGCCTGAAGGGTGGGTCAGCATATAGAGCTGCCGGTCGAACCGAACTCGTGGGACGAATGGAGGCAGGCCTATGGGCGGTGCATTGAGCCTTTGATTGTTTTGCGGGCCCGGGCAAGAATACAGATCTGAAATTGCGCCAACATGAGCGGGACCAGTGACGTGACCAGACGCAGAGAAGTGCCCGAGGCATGGGTGCACCATATCCAGCTCAAGGCCGAGGACCCCGAGACTCTCGCCGGGTTTTACGCCGAGACGCTGCTGATGGACGTCGGTCCTGTGGAGGGCGGCTTCAAATGCGAGGGCGCGCAACGGCGCGTGCTGTTCACCCGGAGTGACGACAAACAGGTCGGTCTGATCGGCTTTGCGTTCGAAACCGCTGAAGACCTTGGCGTCTTCAAATCAAGGCTCGCCGCCAACGGCACGCCCATGCGTGAAGCTCCGACGCCGTTGTTCGGCGGCGACGCGATTGCGGTCTCGGACCCCGATGGAAACGTGCTGGCGTTCGGCGTCGCCGCGCGCGACACGGATGCCGCGTCCAGCCCGTTGGGCGCCCGGCTTCAGCACGTCACCCTGCGCTCGACCGACATGGCACCGATGATCGCGTTCTACAGGGACACGCTCGGTTTCTTCTTTGCCGACCAGGTCGAGGACGAAACCGGCGACCCGCGCGCCTGCTTTTTCACGCTGGACCACGAGCATCACTCGCTTGCGTTTTTCAAGGCCGACAGCTGCCGGATCGACCATCACTCCTATGAACTGGAGGACTGGAATCAGATCCGCGACTGGGCGGACCATTTCGCCGCCAGGGGTCTGCAATTGAGATGGGGCCCGGGACGGCACGGGCCGGGCAACAATCTCTTCATCTTCATCGACGATCCCGAAGGCAATTGGATCGAGCTCTCCGCTGAGATCGAGGTGATGGGCGAGGACCGTGAACTTGAGATCTGGCCTCACGACGCCAAAACGCTCAATCTGTGGGGCGACGCGATTATGCGCAGCTGACGCCTAAACCGGAATAACGAGACCATGAGACTTGCAACTTTCGAAGTCGACGGACGCCGGAGCTATGGCGTTGTCGAGGGCGATACGATCGTCGATGCCGGCGCAACGCTGTCGGAGCGCTACGCGGATCTGAAGGCGCTGATCGCAGGCGGCGATGTGGCGGGCGACATCGGTGGCCATGATCTGTCCGACGCCCCACGGCATGCGCTTTCGGCGGTCGTCCTGAAACCGACGATCCCCAATCCCGACAAGGTCATCTGCGTCGGACTGAACTATGAAACCCACCGAAAGGAAACCGGACGCGACAAGAGCGAGTACCCGGTCCTGTTCACCCGCTTCGCCAACTCGCAGGTCGGCCACGGGGAACCGATGATCCTGCCGACCGTGTCCGACAAGTTCGATTTCGAAGGCGAACTTGCGGTCATCATCGGGCGCGGCGGCCGCCACATCGCGGAACGCGACGGGCTGTCCCACGTGGCCGGTTACGCCTGCTACAACGACGGCACGCTGCGCGACTGGCAGCGCCACACCCATCAGTTCATTCCGGGCAAGAATTTTCCGGGCACCGGCGCGTTCGGGCCGTGGATGGTGACGCCGGACGACATTCCGGATCCGACCAAGCTGGAGCTGACGACACGGCTCAACGGCGAAGTCATGCAGAACGCCACCACCGATCTCCTGATCTTCACCATTCCCTATCTGATCCACTACTGCTCCGACTTTACCGAGCTGGTTCCGGGCGACGTGATCGTGACCGGAACGCCCGGCGGGGTCGGCTTCAAACGCAACCCGCCGCTCTTCATGAAGGCCGGCGACAGGATCGAGGTGGAGATTTCCGGCATCGGAACACTGGCCAACGACATCCGGGCCGAAGCCGCCGGTTCCGCCTGAGAGCGCCCATGTGCCGCTCATCGACAAGTCCCCGCTGAGATGACGCGCCATGTTCCCGTTGTCGTCGTCGGTGCCGGGCCCACGGGTCTGATGACGGCAAACCTGCTTGGCATGGACGGCGTGGAGACGCTCGTCATCGAGCGCAATGCCTCCACGGTCGAAGAGCCGAGGGCAGTGTCGATCGACGACGAAGCGCTCCGTACCATTCAGGCCGCAGGCCTGATCGATGACGTCATCGATGATCTGATGCTCGACTATGGGTCGCACTATTTCACCCCGGGCGGCCGGTGTTTTGCCAGGGTCGAACCGGACACCCGCGAGTATGGCTACCCGCGGCGAAACGCTTTCCGTCAGCCGCTGCTCGAGGCCACGCTCAGGGTCGGCCTCAACCGCTACAAGCATGTCGACGTACTGTTCGGACATTCGCTTGAAAGCTTCGAGCAGGACGATGATCGGGTCCGGCTGAGCATCGTCCGGCCCGATGACGCGAAGGTCGAGTATACCTGCGACTACCTTGCCGCCTGCGACGGCGGCCGCAGCTCGGTGCGCCGCGGGCTCGGCGTCCCGTTCGAAGGCTCCAGTTTCGAGCAGCGCTGGCTGATCATCGACCTCCAGGACACCAAAGACAGTTTCCGCCAGACCCGTGTGTTTTCGAACCCGCGACGTCCCGGCATTTCGCTGCCCGGGCCTCACGGTACGCGGCGTCTGGAGTTCATGCTGCGCGACGATGAGGACGACGAAACGGCCGAGACCGAAATGTTTGCGCGCCGGCTCTTGCATGCACACGGTCCCGATGGCGACTGCAAAATCGTCCGGCGGCAGGTCTATACGTTTCACGCACGGCACGCGGAACACTGGCGGAAGGGGCGCATCTTTCTGCTCGGCGATGCCGCTCACCTCACTCCGCCTTTCGCCGGCCAGGGCATGAACAGCGGCATTCGCGACGCCCACAATTTCGCCTGGAAGGCGGCGGCCGTCGTGAACGGACGCCTGTCGCAGGATGTGCTCGACACCTATGAGCGTGAGCGCAAGCCTCATGCCTGGGCGCTGATCGAGCTTGCCCTGATGATCGGCCGCGTCATGGTTCCGACGTCGCCGGTCAATGCCTGGATGCAGCAGGCGCTGTTCCGGCTGCTCAGCCTGTGTCCGCCGGCACACCGCTATGTGACGCAGATGAGGTTCAAGCCCAAACCTTTCTATAAAACCGGCTTCCTGACACCGGCCGCCGACGCGAAGCGCGCCGGGCTCGTCGGCCGGATGTTCCCGCAGTTCACCGTTGAAACCAGTGAGCGTGAACACGCCCTGCTGGATCATGTGACCGGCAACGGGTTTGCCCTGCTGGCCTATTCCAGCGACCCCGTTGAGGCATGTGAAACCATCGACCGGATGCTCGATGTGCCGCACGATGTGTCCCGCCTTTTCGTCGTGCCGAGAACCGTCATTCCGGTTGCGCGGGAGGGCATGGCGGTGGTGCGGGATGCCACGGGCGCGATGGGACGCCTGCTCGCCGGTTGTCCGGAGACACTGGTCCTGATCCGGCCGGACCGTTATGTCGCCGCGGCCGTCGATCTCGGCAAGCTCGCACCGCAGGCGGCCGCGATACACTCACTCCTGCCGTCCCGATTGTCGAGCGGGGAGGGCAGAAAATGCGCATGACGCCGTCGCGCAGCCCAGGTGGGGTGCACGACCGGGCTGGCTATGTCGTGCGCGCGCTCTCTATACTGCCGGCATACGGCTCCCCGGGGCAGGAGCGCCGGTCTGCAGGGACTGCAACGAATAACAATGAAGCAAGGGAGAAATTGAGATGTCACTGAGAACGCTGACTTTGGCTTTGTCGGCGGTTGTGGCCATGGCGGCCACGAGCGCTGTTGCGAAGACCGTCAGAATAGGCGTTGTGCTGCCCTATTCAGGCGGCGCCGCTCAGTTCGGCGAGCAGATCGACCGGGGCATGAACCTTTACCTCAACCAGAACAAGGACGCCTTCGGGGGGCACGAAATCGTCATCGTGAAGCGCGACTCGAAGCGGCCCGGCGGCGACATTGCAAAGAACGCCGTCCAGGAACTGATCACCCGCGAGAAGGTCAATCTGCTGACCGGTTTCGTGTTCTCGCCGAATGCGATTGCCAGTGCGCCGCTGGTGACCCAGGGCAAGGTGCCGATGGTGATCATGAACGCGGGCACCGCATGGATCCCGAGCCTGTCGCCCTATATCGCGCGCGTGTCCTTCACCATGTGGCATGCCGGTTATCCCATGGGCCAGTACGCCCATGACAAGCTGAGCTGCAAGACGGCCGCCATCGGCTTTACCGACTATCCGCCGGGCAAGGACAGCCGCAACGCCTTCACCAAGGGTTTTGAGGGCTCCGGCGGCAAGGTGCTCGAAGCGATCCCCATGGGCGGTCCGCGCGAAGTGCCCGATTTCACGCCGTTCTTCCAGCGGGTCAAGAACGCCAAGCCTGACTGCTTCTACGTCTTTGTGCCCGCAGGCAACCACTCGGTCGCGGTTGTGAAGACCTATACCAATATCGGCATGAAGGATGCCGGGATCCGGCTGATCGGCCCGGGCGACATCACCCAGGACACGAAACTGCAGTCCATGGGTGCGGAAGCCGACGGCATGATCACGGTGCATCACTATTCGGCTGACTACAAGACGCCGGTCAACGAGGCCTTCGTGAAAGCATGGAAGGCGGCTTACGGCGACGACACGACGCCCGACTTCATGGGTGTTGCGGGCTATGACGGCATGGCGGCAATCGCCCATGCGATCAGCGCCCAGAACGGCGAGATCACGGCCGACGGCACCATGAAGGCACTCAAGGGATGGTCGTTCGACAGCCCGCGCGGCAAGATCACCATCGATCCCGACACGCGCGACATCGTTCAGGATTCCAATGTGCACAAGGTCGTCGCCAAGGATGGCCGCCTGATGATCGAGGTCATCGACACGATCCCGCAGGTGAAGGATCCGTGCAAAGCGTTGAAGATCGGCAAGTGTAAGTAGGCAGGACACACTGCGGCGGTCCGGGCAGGCCGGACCGCTGCGGCTCCAGCGGACGGGGCAGGGGAAACCACGTGATCAGCGCTGCTGTCAGCATCCTGTTCGACGG
>JBPCWF010000809.1:0-2788 GCA_051009775.1 Hyphomicrobiales bacterium
TGGCGCAACAGCCGGAACAGGACATCGAACACGATCACCGGCCGGGCATTGCCGATATGGGCGTAGTCATAGACCGTCGGCCCGCAGACATACATCCGCACATTGCCGGGATCGATCGGCTCGAACGCCTCCTTGCGGCGCGTCAGCGTGTTGTAAAGCGATAAGGTCAACGGATACTTCCCCTGCCTGCCGCCGGCCGGGTCGCTCGTTCAGATGTGATTTCAGAGAATGAGAACGGCCGCAAGCCAGCGCACAGTGCTAGCTGGTAATGATAATGCAGCCACAAATGTGAATGGCCGGTATATGCGGTGCCGGTTTCATGACGGGCGCCAACATGCGCGCGAACGCATTTGAGGTCAAGCGGTTTTGAACCCGGTGCTTTCCGCTTGCTTTCTCCGGTCTTGCCAGCGAATGCGCAGACCTCTAAACCCGCCCGATGACAGCCGCCGGCGACACCGTCCAGCCCAGACAGAGCATCCTCAAGGCAGCGTGGTGGATGCTGGCCTGGGTCGCCGCCCTGTCGGTCATGGGGGTGGCGGGCCGCGAGCTCTCCGCCGAAGTCACCACATTCCAGATCATGTTCTTCCGCAGCGTGATCAGCCTGTCCCTGGTGCTCATCGTCTGGATCGCCATCGGCCGGCCGTCGCTCGCCACAAAACGGCTCGGCATGCATACCGCGCGAAACGTGCTTCATTTCGGCGCACAATATTGCTGGTTCCTGGCGATCGGCCTGTTGCCGCTGGCGCAGGTGATCTCGATCGAGTTCACGGTGCCGGTATGGACCGCGATCATGGCCTGGCTGTTCCTGGGCGAGCGGCTGACCTGGCTGCGTGTGCTCGCCGTCATGATCGGCTTCGCCGGCGTGCTGGTGATCGTGCGGCCGGGCTTCGAGACGGTCAATCTGGCGACCGCGGCCGTGCTCGCCGCGGCGATCGGCTTCGGCGCCGTGCTGACCATGACCAAGACGCTGTCGGGCACGGACCGGGCCTTCACCATCATCTTCCACATGCATCTGGTGCAGTTCCTGATCGGCCTCGGGCCGATCCTGTTCGTCTGGGTCACCCCGTCGGCCCCGCTGGTGCCCTGGGCGATCGCGGTCGGGGTCGCAGGCTTCGCCTCGCATTACTGCCTGTCGCGCGCCATGGCGGTGGCGGATGCTACCGTGGTGGTGCCGCTTGACTTCCTCAGACTGCCGGTGATGGTGGTGGTCGGCTACCTGCTCTACCGCGAATCGTTCGACCTGTTCCTGTTTGCCGGCGCGTCGATGATCCTCGCCGGCAACCTCATGAACGTGCGCCAGGAAAGCCGGGGTCGCTAGCAGCGGCTTCCAGCTTGCGGCGGTGAAGCTCTCCGGCCAGTTCATCGGCTTTTTCCTGCCACCAGCGCGCTTCGTCCTCGTCGGGGCCCGCACCGATGCCCTCGGTCAGGAGCTGGGCATAGGTGCGCATGGTCTCGACCTGCCGGTAGGTCGGATCGGGCGTCTCCATCGCCAGTTCGGCCGCGGTGCGGTAGAGCTCCAGGGCGACCGGATCGCTGAACGGGCTCGGCCGCTCGCTCAGCAGAAAGTCGGAATATGCGCAGAGGCTTATCTCGTCCCATGCATCCGACGTGTGAATCACCTGCCACCATATTTTGCGGAACACGTGGCGCCGCCAGGCCATGACCACAAGAAGCGCGCCGAAGGAAATCATGATGTGCCGGTGGGTCAGGCCGACGCGGGCGAAGTCGGACACCAGCCAGAAGGCCCAGGCGACCAGGACCAGCGCGCCGCCGCCATAGAGCACGATAGCTCCCCGGTCACGGTCGCTCTGCCACGGCGCGGTGAAGCCGATCGCCGCCAGAGCGAACAGCACCGCGACCGAGGCGAACAGCTCCGGGCGCGGCGCGAACAGGCAAAGGCCGTTCACGATGAAGAGAACGATCAGCAGGGCTGCCTCGAAACCGATTCGGACCGGATTTGGGAAATAACGACGGTCAAGCCAGTCGCGCCCGTAATCCGCAGCCCCCCGGTACACGGCAGGAACCTCTCCTTCCAATCTCATGGGCGTATTTACGGTGGTGTGAGAGATCGGCGCAAGTCCCATCTCTGCGTTGAATTCGCACGCTGTGATTGCAGCACGGGCCCGGCCCGTTCAGGGGCCGGGCGCTTGCCGGGTCGTGTTCGCCGATGCGGGATCCGCATCAAAAGGCGCCACACCAATGCAGCGCCTTGCGGCGGACGCGCCGTTCCTTGCGGATCTGCCATTTCGGCGCTCCGCGGCACCATTGGTAGTGCAGATTCCAGCCATGGTGCCAGCGCAGGCCGCCGTAGCCGCAGCCGGCCATCATGTTGCGGCTGTGCGGCCATACCGCGCTGTGGGCATATTTGACACATTTGAAATGGGGGGCTGCCTGTGCTGTGGATGCGGCGGCAAAAGGTGCGAGCGTCAGCGCGACGGCTGCGGCAACGACGGCTCCGCGGGGGTTAAGACGTATCATCTGGCGTCTCCGGTTTACACATGACCGTTCCCTGAAACAGCTGCCGGGGCACGTCGCCCCGACCGGCTGTTCTTGATGGTCAGCATACGGATCCCACCTGAACCGGCGCTGAACGCGCCGGGCGGCGGCCGTTCATGTTCGCTAAGGGAGGATGGCGGAACGGCGCCTTAGCGGTCGCCCGGAAGCGGTCTGGGCCGCAGCCAGGCGAGCACCAGCGGCCCGAGCATCATGACCACGGCCATATGGGCGAACGCCGCCCACCAGCCGAACATGGTGCCGTTGCCGGCCAGGTCGAGCACCAGCCCGAAGA
>JBPCWF010000810.1:0-4312 GCA_051009775.1 Hyphomicrobiales bacterium
GCGGAACTGACGCGAAAAAATGCAGCGATAGCGCTCTCATGCGCCTGCTTGCCGTTTCGGCCCCCCGGCCCCGGATCCCCGTGCGCTGGGTGCAAGTTTTAACTGATTCGCCGGAATAATCCAGTGCGGTGCCCGGGAATGCGCCCGCGAGCCAAAAAAAGTCGTTCCGGCCGTGTGATCTGCGACACGCACATGTGCGTAGTTACAATTGGACAAGAGGTCGGAAAGCCATGGCGAGACGGCACACGATCGCCATGATGTCAGGTGTATTTCCGCGCCCGGGGGCATCTGGCGCCGGTCTCTTGTCCAGCCTCTAAAACCTGATCTCCCGCTCCGCCCAGTACATGACCGCGACCGAGGCGACGCCAAGGGCCGCGAACCCGCCGACCAGCGGCAGCACGGTGCCCGAATAGGCCTGTCCGATCAGCGTCCCCAGGAACAGCGATATGAAGGTGGTGAGCGAGCCGACCACCGCCGCCCCGACGCCGGCAATATGGCCCAGCGGCTCCATGGCAAGGGCGTTGAAATTGCCGAACAGGATGCCGAAGCAGAAGAACGCGGCCATCCAATAAGTCATCAGCGCGGCGAGCGGGGGGTGGCCCGAGACGCTGAACACATAGATCCAGAACCCGACCGACAACACGCTGAGAACGATCAGGGCGCGGCCCGACAGAAGCCGCATGCCGTAGCGCATGACGAGCCGGGCATTGAAGAAGGACGCACAGCCGATCGACAGCGCCAGGGCCGCAAAATAGGCGGGAAACAGGGCGCCGGCGCCATACTGCTCCTGAAAGATCTGCTGGGCGGAGACCAGATAGCCGACGAACGCGCCGAAGATCAGCCCGGCCGCGATCGTGTAGCCGAACGTGATGCGGTTGGCGCAGCATTCCAGGATGCCGGCGGCGATGTGCTTGAGCGACAGCGGCGCCCGTTGCTCGCGCGCCAGGGTTTCCGGCTGGCGGACCGCAAACCAGATCAGACCGATTGCGGCCAGCACCAGGAAGCTTGCGAAGATAATCCGCCAGTGGGCGACGAACAGTACGCCCTGCCCGAACGCCGGCGCCAGCGCCGGCACCAGGATGAACACGCCCATGACGAACGACATGATCCGCGCCATTGCGCGGCCGGCATATTGATCGCGCACCAGAGCGATGGTGACGATGCGCGGACCGGCCGCGCCGATGCCCTGGAGAAACCGCCCCGCCAGCATGGTTTCGAAATCGCGCGCGAACACCGACATGGCGCAGCCGGCCATGAAGATGGCGAGCCCGGTATAGATCGCCGGCTTGCGCCCGACGCTGTCGGACACCGGTCCGTAAACCAGTTGTCCCGCCGCCAGTCCGAGGAACAGGGCGGTCAGCACCAGTTGCGTGTCGTTGTCGCGGACGACGCCGAGCTCGGCGCCGATCGCCGGAAGCGCCGGGAGCATGGCATCGATCGAGAGCGCCACCAGCGAGATCAGGAGCGCCATCAGGGCGACGAACTCACCGATCGGCAGGTTTGGTTTGACCGTGATGTCGTGCTTCATGGGGCCGGTCCCTGGCTGTCGGGGACATGGCTATGGACCCCGGCCAGCGCCCTGTCAACGATATCACCCGGGCCGAAGCAAAGTCGGCTGCAACGGCGGCACGGTCTCTTCCAGATAGTCGAACAGGGCCCGAATGGCGGGTTTGCGGCGCATCGCCGGCATGGTCACCGCCCACAATTCGGTCCGGACCTCGTTTTCCACGCCGTCCAGGCACACCACCTCGTCAATGGCCGCGCCGGCATAATAGGGCAGGATACCGAGGCCGATATTCTGCCGCACGGCCTCGCAGCAGGCGATCAGCGAATTGACCCGGAACACGACCCTGCGTTCCAGGCCGTGCTCGGCCATGAACCGCGCCACGCCGGTATAGGTCATGCTCTCGTCGAACCCGATCCAGTCGTGGTCGCCAAGCGCGACCGGCCGGTCCATACGGGCGGCGTGGTCTTTATGTGCATGCACGCCTAATCCGAACTCGGCGAGCCTGACGCCGTGGAGATGCTCCGAGGCGCGGCGCGACACCCGCAGGGCGACATCGACATCGTGGCGCTGCAGATTGACGAAGTCATTGGTCACCGTGACCTCGAGTGTGACCTCGGAATAACGGCGCCTGAATTCCGACAGGAGAGGCGCCAGAATGTAGAAATAAACCGTGTCCGAGCAGGTCAGCCGCAGCGTATCGCGCACCGGGATCTCTTCGCCGCCGAGTTCCTTGTCGAGCGCCCGCACGTCGGAGGCCATGCGTTCGGCGGTCGCGATCACGACTTCGCCCGCGGGCGTGGGCAGGTATCCGGTCGGGGAGCGCTCGAACAGGGTTATGCCGAGCCGCGCCTCGATATCGCGGATCCTCCGGAACACGGTCGGGTGGGAGCTGCCGAGCCGGCGTGCGGCGCCCGACAGCGACCCGGTTCTGGCGATCGCGAGCACGGTTCTGAGGTCGTCCCAGCGCCAGTCCGGCAGGTCTTGTTCATCTATGAACATGTTCACTCGTGAAATCGTGAGCGAGCTCACCTTGAATTGCGTTGCACGAATGAACATTGTCACAAGCTGGGTCGGGGCGTCAATTCTCGCCGTAATCCCCGGAGGTTACCGGGTGGGCCACGGTGGAGTTCAAGGGGGTCTCAATCGTTCGAGCACAAATTTGAACCGCAATGACCTAACCGGCTTGCGGCATCGAGACCGCCATAACACGGAGGAGTACAACATGAAGAAATCCCTGATCGGTCTGGCCATGGCCGCAACCGTTGCGCTGTCGGCGCCGGCTTTTGCGGAAGACTACAAGATCGACGGCACCGACACCGGTGGAATGCACGCCATGATCGGGTTCAAGACCAAACATCTCGGCTACAGCTGGCTCAACGGCCGGTTCGACAAGTTCACGGGCACGTTCAAGTTCGACGAAGCCAACCCGACGGCGTCCAAGGTGTCGGTCGACATCGACACGACCAGCCTCAACACCAATCATGCCAAGCGCGACGATCATCTGCGCAGCGCGGACTTCTTCGATGCCGCCAATCACCCGGCCGCCAAGTTCGAGAGCACGGCGATCGAAGTGACGGGCGACGGCAAGGGCACGATCAAGGGCAACCTGACGATCCGCGGCGTGACCAAGCCGGTCGAAATCGCGGTCGAGCATATCGGCGGCGGCAAGGATCCCTGGGGCGGCTTCCGCCGCGGATTTTCAGGCACGGCAAGCATCGTGCCGGCCGAGTTCGGCATGCCGCATGCGATCGCCAAGCAGACCGTCTACCTGACACTCGATATCGAGGGCGTCCGGCAGTAGCCGGGTCTAGAGCATCGTTCCTTCCGGGAGACAAGGGCCGTCCCGACCTCCGATCCGGGGCCGGGGCGGCCCTTTGCGTTGCAGATGCACGGGCGGCATCACAATGCGCCGCCGCAATGCGGACACCGGCGCGCCTGAACGGACGCCTTCTTCTTGCGCATATCACGCAGCACGTCGTCCGCCAGCGTCTTGCTCAGGCCGAGTTCCTTGCGCAAGGCCTCGAGCGCCCGCTCCTCGTCGGCGTCGATGACGCCGTCCTCGAGCGCGTGGCGGTACTGCTCGGCGAGCGCTTCGCGCTTGCGGCGCAACTGATCGGCAAGGCCGCTAGCCAGGATGCCCGCCGGCAGCGCCGCCATGCCGATGCCGACGACCGTGACACAGGCGCCGAACAGCTTGCCCAGCGGCGTTATCGGGGTGACATCGCCATAACCGACCGTGGTCAGTGTCGCCATCGCCCACCACATGGCATCCGGGATCGAGCCGAACTTGTCCGGCTGGACGTCATGTTCGACCAGGAACGCCCCGCTCGCCGCCAGCACCAGAAGCACGATCAGGATGAAGAACCCGGCGAAGAACGCGCTGGCCTCTTCGCGGAACACGTCGAGCAGCATGGTCATCGCGGAGGAGTAGCGGGTCAGCTTGAAGATGCGCAGCAGGCGCAGGACCCGGAGGAACCGCAGGTCCATGGAGACGAAGAACGCGAGATAGAACGGTGCGATCGCCAGCAGGTCGATGATCGCGATCGGTGACGCCGCGTAGCGCAGCCGCGCGGCGTCGGCGCTCTCGCCGTCCACCGCCGCCTCCGCGCTGCACCACAGCCGCAACAGATACTCGACCGTGAACACGCTGACCGAAACGAATTCTATGACGTCGAAATAGCCCGCAAACCGGTCATAGATCCAATCGACCGTCTCGAGAATGACCGACATGACGTTGATGGTGATCAGGGCGATCAGGGCCATATCCACGCAGCGGCCGACAATGTCGGTGCGTTCGGACCGCTC
>JBPCWF010000811.1:0-2686 GCA_051009775.1 Hyphomicrobiales bacterium
GGACCGGGGTCAGGAACAGCGTGAAGACGGCCGCCAGTCCCAGTCCCCCGAACACGACCCATCCGATGGCCGCCCGGGACTCCGCACCCGGTCCGCTGCCAAGAATCAGCGGCAGGCCGGCCAGAACCGTGGAGACGATGGTCATCGCGATCGGGCGCAGGCGCACCAGAGAGGCCTCGCGCGCGGCCTCGCGCACGCCGTGCCCCGCCTCTCTCAGCTGATCGGCGAACTCCACCATCAGGATGCTGTTCTTGGCCATGATGCCGATCAGCATCAGCACGCCGATCTGGCTGTAGATGTTGATCGAGGTTCCGGTGAGCGCCAGCGCAAAGACCGCCGAGCAGACCCCGAACGGCACGATCAGGATGACGATGCCGGCACTGGCCAGGCTTTCGAACTGTGCGGTCAGCACAAGGAACACCACCAGGATCGCGATCAGGAAGGTTATCGCCGTGCCGTAGGAGGTTTCGTTGAGCTCGGCGGCCTCGCCGAGGAACAGGAGGCCGATGCCTTGCGGCAGCTCCCGGTCGGCGAGGCTTGAGACCGCGTTGACCGCCTCGCGCAGGCTGAACCCCTCGACCGGATCGGCATCGATCTCGATGGCGCGGCGCTGGCCGTGGCGGTCGAGCTCGGCAGCGACCGCATATTCGGTGAAGGACACGAGCTGTGCCAGCGGCACCATCCGACCGTTGCCGGCACGGACATAGAGGTTGCGCAGGTCCGAGGGATCGTCGACCGCCCCGGGCGTCGCCTCCAGGATGACCGGAACGATCTCGTCGTTGATGGTCAGTTCGGCGACCTCGTCATTGTCGACCAGCACCTGGACGGTCGTTGCCAGGTCGTCCATGGAAACGCCGAGGTCGGCTGCACGGCGGCGGTCGATGTCGACGGAGAGCTGCGGCTGGGTCGCGCGGAACTCGACGCGGAGATTTTCGAGCTGCGGTATCTCGCGTTCCATGGCGCGAACGAACGCCTCGGCGGCCCCGGCGATCTTGGCGTAGTCAGCGCCCGTCAAGGCGAACTTGAGGCCGCCGCCGGCGTTCCTGAGCCCGAGGCTGTTGCCGCGAACGACGCGCGCCTGGGAGCCCGGGATCTGAGCGATCGGCTGCCTGAGCGCTGCGGCGATCTCGCCCTCCGTCCGGTCGCGCCTCGACCAGTCGACCAGGGGCGCCTCGATCCACCCGCGATTGGGATCCCATCGTCCCGACACGGTGAAAAGGTCCTTGACGATGCCTTGCGCGATCAGCGGGCGCAGGAGATCCTCGACCTGCTCGACCTGCCGGTCGGCATAGTCGATGCCGGTGCCGTCCGGTCCGACCAGCCGCACCACGATCTTGCCTCTGTCCTCGTCCGGCACGAGTTCCTCTCCAAGGGACTGAAACGCGATACCTCCGGCGACGGCAACCACCGCGCAGATGCCGACAGCAATCAGGGGCGCGGCCAGGACGAGGTCCAGGAGCCGGCCATAGAGCCTGCCGAGACCGTTGCCCGCCGTGACCAGGATCCGGCGGAGCGGACCGCTTTGGGTCTCCGCCCGGTCGGGCAGCCGGGCGGCCAGCACCGGGCCGACCGTAAGCGCGACGAAGGACGAGATCCCCACCGTCACGGCGAGCACGAAGCCGAACTCGGCGAACAGCCGGCCGGCGGTCGACGGCAGGAACGAAATTGGCAGAAACACCGAGACCAGCGTCACGGTGGTGGCGATGACGGCAAAGAACACCTGGCGCGTGCCGAGCACGGCCGCGGCGCGGGCGGCAATGCCGCCGGCGCGCAGACGCTGGATGTTTTCAAGGACGACGATGGCGTCGTCGACCACCAGCCCGGCGGCGAGGACCAGAGCCAGAAGCGTGATCAGGTTGAGGGAAAACCCGAGCAGCCAGATCGCCGCGATGGTTCCGGTGAGCGCGATCGGTATGGTGGCGGCCGGGATCAGAGCCGCTCTGAGCTGGCCGACGAACACCGCAATGACCGTGACCACGATCAGCACCGCAAGGCCGAGGCTGACCAGAACTTCGCGTATCGCCCCTTCGATGAAGGTGGCGTCGTCCGATATGGTTCTGATCGTGATACCGCCCGACCGCGCGTTGAGCCGCGCCACGACGCGGCCGACATCCCGCGAGATCGAAACCGTGTTCGCCTGCGCCTGGCGGATGATGCCCATATTGATGACGGTCTGCCCGTTGAGCCTCGTATAGTTCAAGGGCTCCGCGGGGCCGAAGGACGCGGTCGCCACGTCGCCGATGCGGACATCGTCACGCAGGATCAGCCGTTCGATCCCCTGCGGCGTGGACACCGATGCGTTGGCCCTGACCAGCACCTCCTGGTCGCCCGACTTGAAACTGCCGGCCGGGACGTCGTAACGCGCTTGCTTGAGCACGGCGGCGATGTCGGCGACCGACAGCCGGTAGCTCGCCAGCCTGATCGGATCGACGATGACCCGGAGCACCCGCTCGCGGACACCGAAAAGGTCGACCTCGGCGACACCTTCCACCGAGGTCAGCTCGGGCACGATCTCGTCCTCCACCCGGCGCGTCAGCTCGTCGATGGCGAGCGTTTCGGAGAAGGCGGAGAGCTGGATGATCGGCCGCGCGTCGGCGTCGGCCTTGATCACGGTGATGTCCTCGACACCCTCGGGCAGCTCGCGCTCGACCCGGCTGACCGCCTCGCGGACGTCGTTTGCCGCGTC
>JBPCWF010000812.1:0-3041 GCA_051009775.1 Hyphomicrobiales bacterium
AGGTGATGGTCTCGTCAGGGGTGCAGAACCTCAAGCAGCGGTGAGCCTGCCGATGCGGACGGAGGCTTCGCGCCGATGAGGAGAGAGAGCGTCGCTGCGATGTCTACCGTTTCGACCGGCCGGCCAATCCGTTTCGCGGCAATCCCCTTGCCCGCGAAAATGATCGGCACATAGGTATCGTAGCGCCATGGCGACCCATGCGTCGTGGCCACCGTCAGGCCGTCGAAATCGTTGATGAACCGGTTCGGATCGAACACAAGATAGATGTCGCCGGACCGCCGTGGATTGTAGTTCCTCAAGACCGACCGGATGAGCGGCGTGTCCGGCAGATTGCCCGACGCCAACGCGCTGCTGGGCACGGCCAGCGCCACTCCGTCGAACCTGGAAACAACCTCCGCCACCGCCTGTTCGACCTCCGGGCGGTTCAAGCCCCTGCGGCGGATTTCCTTGCGGTTGAGGTAGAGGTAGGGATGGAAATAGGTCGTGATCAGGTCTTCGCCGATGCCGAAGCGTTCTTTCAGCTCCGCGATCGCGGCGTCCCTGTCAAACGCTTTGGGATCGATGTAATCGGCTTCGAATCCAAGCTCCGCCAGATAACCCGGAGCCTCAGGACTGCCATGATCGGCGGACAACACGATCAGGGTCCTGTCGAGACCGACCTCGGCATCGATGAACGCGAACAGGTCAGCCAGGGTCCGGTCCAGTCGCAGGATGTTGTCTTCGCCTTCCAGGCTGGAGGGTCCGAAGATATGGCCGATATAGTCGGTCGCCGAAAAGCTGATGGAAAGGTAGTCGGGTGCCGCGTCCTTGCCGAGGCTCTCGTTCCGGACCAGGGCCTTGGCGAAGTCGAGGGTCAGTTCGTCTCCCGCCGGGCTGACGGTCAGAAGCGTCGTGAAATATTTGTCGTCCCGCTTGCCGAAGGGGTGGGGAAAGGTCCGCCCGAACCCGGGCAACTTGGTTTCGTAGGGCCTGTCGTCGGCGGCGCCGAACAGGTAGGTCGACCGATCGTGCAACAGGTTCCATGACGTACCGGCATATTTGTCTGCCGGCCGCCGCCGGTTCCAGGCGGTGACCCATTCGGGGTAGCGTTCATAATAGAAACTGCTGGAAATGAACTCGCCCGACTTCTTGGAGAACCAGAACGCCTTGCCGGTATGCCCGGCCATCGATATCGCGCCGCGGTCCTCGACCGAAACACCGAAGACCTTCGACTTCCCGCCGAGGCTCAGCGTCAGCTCGTCGCCGAACGTCGACACCAGTATGGCGGAGGGTGACCGCCCGTTCGACCGTGCGGTCCGTTGCGTAGGGTCGATTTCCGTCTTCTTGTCGACGCCGGCGCCCGCGCTCAGTATCGGATAGCGCGCGTCCTCCACATTGTAGTTCAGCTCACCGCTTTCTCTGTCCAGCCAGACATTTCCGACCATGCCGTGCGCCGCCGGATCGGCGCCGGTCGCGAGCGTCGCATGGCCGACGATGGTCTCGGTGTTGGCGTGTCCGTGATGGGCGTTGAGGTAGACCGTCCCCTGTTCCATCAGGTAGCGGAACCCGCCCTCGCCGAAACGGTCGTAGTAGCGATGGGGCAGGTCGCCACGCAACTGATCGACGGTGATCTGCAGAACCAGTCTGGGCTTGCCGCGGTCCTGTGCGTCCGCTGAGGAAACCAGGCCGCCAGCGCACAGGCCGGCGACCGTGAGCCATAGTGCAAGACGCTGTTTCATTGCTTCCCCATATCTGACGGCGAGCCGGCATATGGGGGCGGCATGCACCGAACGCCGTGTCAGAACTTGCGCTGCCATGTGCCGTTCACATTGCAGCGGGAAACGGCAAACACCCCGGCATCCGTCACGCCCTTCTGCTTGATGGTGTGGCGCAGGCGCACACAGGGTTTCTTGACGCCGATTATGCGCACGACGCCGGAGTGCCCGCTCTTGGCGTTGGCCCATGTGCGGGAGGCGCCGACCTTGGGGTTTGACGACTTGTAGAGTTTCGCCGCGGCCGCTTCGAGCAGGTTGATATCGGTCCTGCTCAAGCCTGCGGTGTTCTTGGTGAAAGGATTGACTTGTGCGCTGGCCGCGCCGATGAGCGAAATCACGCATGCGAACGCCACTACACATTTACGAAACGACATGACAATCGGTCTCCCCTGAATTTCCGGTGGTCCGCGGTCCGAAGCAATATTGCGGACATGCAGGCCCCGCGACGACCGAAACTAACCACAAGATGGGTGCAGTCCAAAATACTAATCCCATCACTCAAGGGTCGGGGCCTGTTCGCAATGCGGTCAAGCTTCCGGCCCCACGCCGCGGGAGACGGCATGAGGCCGATCCGTCGACGAACCCGGCTTACTTCGATCCGGTGTTCTGGGTCATCTGCTCCATCACCTGGTCGATCGAGAAGCTCGCAGGCTTCTGCCGCGGCGGGAACTCCTTGAAGGTCGCCAGGAAACCCGCGACATACTGCTGGGCCGGCACCAGGAAGAAGACCCGGTCGATCATCCAGTCAAAGTAGGTGTTGGAGGTCACATGCGCCCGCTCGTAGGGATCCCGCCTGAGGTTGGTGATCAGCGGGATGCGCAGTGGTGTCCAGGGTTCGATCCAGGCCCGCAGCGTGTTGTACTCCTTCTGCTCCATGAAGATCGCCTTCCAGTCATTGTAGCGCAGCGCCGTCAGCTCTCCGGTGTCGGCGAAATAGAAGATCTCGCGGCGCGGACCCTTTTCTTCCTGACCTAAGAGGTGCGGCAGGAAGTTGTAGCCGTCGAGGTGGACCTTGAACTCGCGGCCGATCGCCTTGACGCCACCTTTCTTGAGTTTCTCCTTGATGTCCGGATCGCCGGCGGCGGCCAGAAATGTCGGCATCCAGTCCATATGGTGCATGATCTCGTTGGAGATGCTGCCGGGTTTGATCTTGCCGGGCCAGCGCACCATGGACGGAACGCGCCAGCCGCCTTCCCAGTTGGTGTTCTTTTCGCCGAAGAAGGGCGACCAGGCCGCATCCGGCCAGGTGTTCATATGCGGACCGTTATCGGTCGAATAGTGCACGAT
>JBPCWF010000813.1:0-7361 GCA_051009775.1 Hyphomicrobiales bacterium
AACGGCAAGACCATCCACCGTGCCCGGGTGATTGTCGGCAAGCGCAAGCACCAGACGCCGAGCTTCAGCGACGAAATGGAAACCGTGGTGTTCAATCCCTATTGGAACGTGCCGCGGTCCATCGCCACCAAGGAAATGCTGCCGCAGCTCTGGTACAACCCCTATTATCTCGACGACAAGGGGTTCGAGGTCTTCGGTTCCAGGGGTCAGGTCAGCAGCGGCGCGGTCGATTGGGGTGAGTATACTCCCCAGACGATGCCCTACACGATTCGGCAGCCTCCGGGCCCCGCCAACGCGTTGGGATCCATGAAGTTCCTGTTCCCGAATCGGCACAATGTCTACATGCATGACACCCCGACCAAACATCTGTTTTCACAGAATGTTCGGACCTATAGTCACGGCTGTGTCAGGGTGCAGAACCCGGACCAGCTGGCGGCAATTATCCTGCGCCGCGAAGGCTGGACGCCAGAGCGCATTTCAGCGGTCGTCAGAGCCGGCGAAAACCGCAAAATCCCGCTGAAAACCAAGGTTTCCGTGCACCTCACCTATTTCACTGCCTGGGCGGACGGCGCGGATGTGTCCTTCTACAAGGACATGTATGGCCGCGATGTGCTGCTCAAACGGGCATTGGGCCGCAACCTCGTGGCCATGAAATAGTCCCAATTAAGCGATCATTAATCATACTGCGTTGAGATTGCTGGCACGGGTTGTGAATTGCCACTTCCCATGTTGGTAATCAATGTCTCTGCAGGTATGATGGTCGACGCGAGATTCGACTCAGTCTCAGAAAGTCGAAACATACGCGAAGCGGGGACGGGCACGGCGTGTGGCACGCCGTCGAGTGAGTTGGGATATGCCTGAGGGGAATTGCTTGTCCACTCCCATGGTGAAAACACTGCGACGCGGTGGCCTTATTGCTACGGCCGCTGTCGTTGCGCTCAGCGTATGGATGGCGGACCTGCCGCACTGGGCGTCACACGCGACGGCCAACGGCGATGTCCGCACGATCTCGTTTTACAATGTCCACAACAAAGAGACCCTCAAGGTCACCTACAAGAAAGATGGCCGCTACATTCCCTCGGCCATGAAGCAGATCAATCATATCATGCGCGACTGGCGGCAGAACGCGCCGACCCGCATGGACCCGAAGCTGGTCGACCTGATCTGGGAGCTCCGCCAGGAGTTGGGCGCCAAGGCGCCGACCCATCTGATCTCCGGCTACCGCTCGCCGAAAACCAACAAGATGTTGCGCCGGATCGGCCGCAAGGTCGCGCGCAGAAGCATGCACATCAAGGGACAGGCCGCCGACCTCTACTTCCCCGACGTGCCGCTGGTCAGGCTGCGCAACAGCGCCCTGGTGCGCGAAGTCGGCGGCGTCGGCTATTATCCGCGTTCGGGCAAGCACGGCTTCGTGCATGTCGACACCGGCCGGGTGCGCCATTGGCCGCGCCTGAGCAAGACCAAGCTCGCTTCGATCTTCCGCAACCACAAGACCAAGCACAACGCCCGCGACACAAAGGGTCCGATCTATCTGACCCAGCGCAACCGCGCGGGCACGAACAGCGCCGGAGCGCGCCAGGACGCGACCCAGCGCCTCGCCAAGGCTGTCCCGCTGCCACGGCCCAAGCCGAGCATTATCGCGGGCACGCCGCAACCGGCCGAAAAACCGCCAGCAACAGCCCCCGCCGACACGCAGACCGTCGTCGCCCAGGCCAAGCCCGCGGCACCTAACGCGACCCCGCAAACGGTCACCTTTGCCGCGCTCAGCCCTGCCCCTTCGGCAGCACCGGCTCCAGCGCCCGCGCCTGCGCGCCAGGAACAGCCGGCGACACGGCCGCGCCTGGTGTTCTTCCCGCTGGCGATCCTGAAGCGCGACCGGGCGCAGGTGCAGACCGCGACCGCCGAAGAACAGCCCGTGCCGGTGCAGAAAGCCGTTGCGTTCCGCGGCAGCATGACCGACATCACGACCGCCGCCCTGGCGCCTCAGCTTGCCCCGTCCGCCTCGCGGTCCGCCACCCGCCAGTTTAGCGCGTCTGAACTTGCCCGTGTCGCACGACAGGTGGTCAACCGCCCCGTCAAGGGCAATCTCCTGATGTCGCTGCATGCCA
Source organism: Hyphomicrobiales bacterium (assembly GCA_051009775.1). Taxonomy (GTDB): domain Bacteria; phylum Pseudomonadota; class Alphaproteobacteria; order Rhizobiales; family JAJFHB01; genus JBPCWF01. The sequence continues at coordinate 2,109 of JBPCWF010000813.1, forward strand.
GGCCCGTGCCCAACTCGTCTGACAAGTCGGCGCCGCTCAATATGGCCCAGGTCAAGATCGATCTCAGGGGTCCGTCCTTCACCACCGCCGTGGAGGATGTCGAGGATGCCGCCGCCAATGAACCGGTCGATCCGGCCGGCGAGCAGCCGGTGGCCATTCCGAACGGCCTTGGCCTGCGCTAGACTGCGCTTATCTTCACTTCACTACTGGGAATTGTGCGGCTTGACTGCCACGGCACACTTACGTCCGGCGCACAGACGCACTGCACGGCTGTATCCGGGCCGCGATACGCGTGCCCGGAGTGATCGGAATGAACCTGTGGTGTCTTAGGGCGCCGGCTGATGCTCCGGGTCGGCCTCCGCAGCCGGGCTGGGATCGGTCGCCATGCCGAGCGCGTGCAGATAGAGATCGATCAACGCCTCCTCCTCCTCGCGCTCCGCGCGGTCGACCTTGCGCAGCCTGACCACCTTGCGCAGGATCTTGACGTCGAAGCCGTTGGCCTTCGCCTCGGCATAGACCTCCTTGATGTCGTCCGCGATCGTCGCCTTCTCTTCCTCGAGACGCTCTATCCGTTCAACAATGCTGCGCAACTGGCCTTGCGCAATCCCGGTCGAAGCTTCCATCTGCAAACAAACTCCCCTTGTGTCGACCGCAACTGCGGTTCGAACCCGCCCCGCGAAGGGGGCATTCCGTCAACAGGTTCGGTCAGTGTTTCTTGGACGCCTCGTAGGCCGCCATCTGCTCGGCGCTCGCCTCGGCCTGATGGCTGGCCTTCCACTCGTCGTAAGGCATTCCATAGACAGTTTCGCGCGCATCCGCCTTGGACATCTCGACGCCCATGTCGTCGGCGGCTTCCGCGTACCAGTTCGACAGGCAGTTGCGGCAGAAACCGGCGAGTGTCATCAGGTCGATGTTCTGCACATCGGTGCGCGCCCGCAGGTGCGAGACCAGCCGCCGGAACGCGGCCGCCTCAAGCTCGGTTTTTGTCTTGTCGTCCATATCCTGTTCCTGTTTGCATCCGCCCCGGTCAGGACCCGAGCGGTTGATGCAATGATTTCTCCGCGATGATCGGCGGCAGTATCGAAATCAGCCGGTCGGCCCATTCGGTGACACCGGCGTCGTCGGCGATCAGGTCCTGCCTGATTTCCAGCAGGGCATGGGCAAGTCCGCCCCCGGTGCCGTGCCGGTTCATGGTGTCGCCTTCGAGTTCGCCGGAATAAGGTTCGTTGTCGCCGACAACGAGTTCGGGCTCGCGCCCCAGCGCCTTAAGCAAAGGCACCGCCACGCGCGGATCCTTGTCCCACAGCACGCCGACATGCCATTTGCGCGCGGTTCCCCGCCACACCGGCGTGAAGCTGTGGATCGAAAACAGCGCCGGCACCACGCCATGAGCCGTGGAACGGGTTATGATGTCGCCCACCGCATTGTCGTAAGGCCGGTAGAACCGTTCCATGCGGCGTTCGATTTCCGCACGGTCGATCCGCGCGTTGCCCGGCACGACCGCACCGTCGGAGATCCGCATGACCATGGTCGGGTCGGTCTCGCCGCGATTCGGATCGATCAGCAGACGGGAGAATTTCGACAGCACGGCCGGCGCGCCGAGCGCCTCGGCAATCCGCCGGGTCACCGCCTCGACGCCGATGTCATAGGCGATATGGCGTTCCAGCTGTTCGGCCGACATGCCGAGCGTGCCGTATTCGGCGGGAATCGCATTGGTGGCGTGGTCGCAAACCAGGATCAGCCCGTGGTCGAAATCCCCTTCGATAAGCTCATAGGATTCCGACCCGCCGCCGCCTATGCCGGAGGCGCCGGAATCGCCGCCTTGATGTCTGTCGTGCCGTTCAAGCATGCCGCGAATATAGTCCGCCTGTTTGATTGACACCACCACCGCAGACCAAAAAAATACACAATCCGGTGGACAATCGGCGGTCCATGATGCCACAAGGCGGGGCCTTTCTGCTGCCACTTTCTCCCCGTCTCCTTCGGCGCCACGAGAACGCATCGTACGGGCGGAAGCAGCAGACGGGGGCCGCCGGTCCGGACCCGAATTTTCGCTGGAACAACACATGAAGCATGGTATTTTGAACCCAGGACTTACGGCTAAGAAGGGCGCACCTATGGTCCGAACGGTGACGGTGGGGCTGGCCATGATGCTCTATGCCGCCATTGGCACGGATGAGGCGGCGGCGGATCTCAAGCTCTGCAACAACACCGAGAGCAGGGTCGGCGTGGCCCTGGGCTACAACGACACCAAGGGCTGGGTCAGCGAGGGCTGGTGGAACATCAACCCCAACTCCTGCGCGACGCTGCTCAAAGGCGACCTGATCGCGCGCTATTACTACATCTACGCGGTCGATTACGACCACGCAGGCTCCTGGGGCGGCAAGGCGATCCTGTGCACCCAGGACAAGCTGTTCGTCATCAAGGGCAACAAGGAATGCCTCGAGCGCGGGTTCAAGAAGACCGGCTTCTTTGAGGTCGACACCCGCGAGGAATCCGACTGGACGATTTCGCTCTCCGGTGCCGCGAAAAATGTCGGGCAGAATCAGTGAAGCGCGAGCGGCGGGTAAAGATCGTCGCAACCCTCGGCCCCGCCAGTTCTTCCCCTGAAATGATCGAACGCCTGTTTCACTGCGGGGTGGACGTATTCCGTATCAACATGAGCCACACGTCGCGGGACGAACTGCGGCGGCTGCATGACGCGATCCGCGGCATCGAGGCGCGGCACGCCCGGCCGATCGGCATTGTGGCGGACCTGCAGGGCCCCAAGCTCCGCATTGCCGGTTTCGAGACCGACGGCGTTACCCTGCTCGAGGGCGAGGAGTTCGATCTTGTCAGCGCCGACGTAGCCGGCACGCAGGCCCGGGTATCGCTGCCGCATCCCGAGATCTTCGCCGCCGCCGAACCCGGCCATGCGCTTCTGATCAATGACGGCAAGATCCGCTTGCGGGTCACGCACCGCTCGGCGGATCTGATCCGGACAATCGTCGAGGTCGGTGGCGAGGTCTCTGCGCGCAAGGGCGTCAACCTGCCCGATACCGTTCTGCCCTTGAGCGCGATGACCGAGAAGGACCGCGGCGACCTGGAAGCCGCCTGCGATGTCGGTGTCGACTGGGTTGCGCTGTCCTTCGTGCAGCGCCCGGACGACATCGCCGAGGCGCGCAAGTTTGCGCGCGGCCGCGTGGCGCTGATGGCCAAGATCGAGAAACCGGCCGCCCTCGACCAACTGCCCGCCATTCTGGATCTGGTCGACGGCATCATGGTGGCGCGCGGCGATCTCGGCGTCGAGCTGCCGCTGGAACAGGTTCCCGGCCGCCAGAAGCAGATCACCCGGGCGGCGCGGCGCGCCGGCATACCGGTCGTGGTCGCGACACAGATGCTTGAATCCATGATCGCCGCCCCGGTGCCGACCAGGGCGGAGGTTTCCGATGTGGCGACCGCCGTGTTCGAGGGTGCCGATGCGATCATGCTGTCGGCCGAATCCGCGGTCGGCGAATATCCGGACGAGGCGATCTTGATGATGGACCGGATCGCCACCGAGGTCGAACGGGATCCCTATTACACAAACATCATCCATGCCCAGCGCAACGAGCCCGAGGCGACCAGCGCCGACGCCATAAGCGCCGCCGCGCGCACCGTCGCCGAGACCCTCAACCTGGCGGCCATCGTCTGCTACACGGGCTCCGGCACGACCGGCATGCGCGCCTCGCGCGAACGTCCGAGCAAACCGATCATCGCGCTGACGCCGATTCCCTCGACCGGCCGCCGCCTGGCCGTGGTCTGGGGACTGCATTGCGTGCTCACCCGCGATGCCCAGTCGCTCGACGACATGGTCGACCGCGCCTGCCGGATCGCGTTCCAGGAAGGTTTTGCCGCCGCCGGCCAGCGCGTCATCATCACCGCCGGCGTGCCGCTCGGCACCCCTGGCGCGACAAACATGCTGCGAATCGCTTTCGTCGGAGAGGATGGCGGCGGCGCGCTGTAGAAGACGTCCCAGAGCGTGTCGCGATCATTCTGATTCGCGTCATCGCCCTGGCTCTTTGTTAAAGCATGTCTTTTTCCCGAAACCGGTGCCCACTTTCGGGAGACATGCTCTAGATGCCCTTGCCTTCGACCGCTTCGCGGAGCTCCTTCACCGCCTGGCGCGCGCCGGTCAGGAACGGGTGGATATCCAGGGCGCGCCGGTAGGCCTCAAGAGCGCCCTTGTCGTCCTTTTGCGCGCGCTTGATCAGTCCCTGGCCGCTCAACGCCCCGAAATGCCGGGGCTCAAGATCGAGCACCTTGTCGATGTCCCGCAGGGAGGCTTCGAACTGCCGCATGGTAAAGAGCACAGTGGCGCGCTTGTTCCACCCCTCCGCATATTTCGGCGCCAGCTCGACGACGGCGTCGAGAATGCCGAGCGCCACGTCCGGACGCTGGTCGTTCATCGCCTTGATCGACTGCTGCATCAGGATGTCGATGGTTTCGCTGCCCGAGCGCAGCCAGACCTGCCAGACCGCCTGCTCGAGGATTTTCGCCGTGCGCTCGTCATCGGCATTGGTCAGCCGTTCGAACAGCGATTTCAGAAGCTCGGCCTGCTGCGTCTTGAATTCCGCGGGTGTCTGCGGCTTTTTCTCAGGCGCGGCCTGAACCATCAGCACCTCGCCCGCGGCCGACGGAATGAACGGGCACATGACGCCAATCACCAGGGCCGGCACGCATGCGCAAACGAGGCCGGCACGGCGGAGCAATCGGCGTATCGGATCAGAAATGAGGCTCATGCCGCAAAGATAGACCCCGCCCGGTGGCGAGGTCAAAGACATCCCTGAACACACTTGCGTGTGAAACCTGTCCGTATCGTCTCAGCCCTGACGGCCTTTGAACTTACGGTTGGTTTTGTTGATGACATAGAGCCGGCCGCGGCGGCGCACGACGCGGCAATCTCGGTGCCGGTTGCGCAGCGACTTGAGTGAATTTCGGACTTTCATCGGTCTTGACCTGCAGTTACACGGCGGCCGATGGCACGCCGGGCGAATTCGGCGCGGACCATACGTTCGCCGCCCGGCGGTGTCAACACCAGGGCCAAACGGAGCAAAAAACCGCCCGGCAACGAGCCGGGTGCCATACACTCTGCCTCCCGCCGCCGCCTGTCGTGCGGCCCACCATGGCACGGTTGTCCAGTCCCGGAGCTGCTCGAAAACCATGTTGTCCACGGTCTCGATGGATGTGCTGATCACCCTGGCCTGCCTGGCCGGGTCCCTGTCGCTTGGGGCC
>JBPCWF010000814.1:0-3509 GCA_051009775.1 Hyphomicrobiales bacterium
GGCTTATGTCATGGGACCGGGCACGGCCGAACCGTCCAGGGTTCAAACTCCTCTTTTGACCCGTCGCCTGCCGATCTCCTAAAGTATGACGATTAGAGCATCGTTCACGCCAGAACGGGAAAGCGCCGTGACGCGGCAATCGTTGCACCTGGGATCGGAGAGTTACCGGCACTTATGGGTTGCCGCCGGGGTCCTCGCCATTGCCGTCCTGACGCCGCATGACGCCCTGGCCTGCGGGCGGATCCAGCACTGGATCGCGAAATATGACAGGGCGTCGTCGGATGCGGGGCGGCTCACGGCACTTGCCGAACTGTCCGGAAACTGCGCGGGCTACGTGGCCAAGCAGAGCGACCGGACGCTCCTGCCCATCGTCGCCGATGCCGTAACGCGCGGGATTGCGCTCCAGAAGGTTCAAAGAGTGTTCGACAATTTCCGCTGTCTGCCCGGCGTGAAGGACACCGATCGGTATGCCGCGGTGTCCGGGGCACTCGATATGTCGAACTGTCCGACATCGAAAGAGCTCAAGTCCTGGTATGTGGCGGTGGCCGACGGGGTCATCATCAGAAGCCGACCGAGCAGGTCGGGGAGAAAACTCGGGTGGGTCATGCGAGGTTCGGTGGTCAAATCGGTGGGCGGCGCCGGCGACTGGCTCGAGATCGCCGATTGGCACGGTCAAAAAGGGTTCATCCACCAAACGTTGCTGCAGGATTACGCGACCTACGAACCAGCGGACTGAAACGCTTGCCCGCGGTGTTCCCGCTGGTTCTCACGGAGAGATCGGCACAGAGGTGAAACGGCATGAGAAATTTAGTCATTCTGTTCGTGCTGATGCTGTGCACCGCATGGCCGGGCACAGCCTATTCCGGCGAACTCTTCAGATCGGACGAGCTTAAGTTTGAGATCGAGTTCCCGGCCAAGCCTGAGCGGCAGTCGCGCAGCCAGACATTCGCTTCCGGTGATGCCCAGATCGTCCGGTTCAAATCAATCGGCAAGCGGCTGCGTCCGTCGATCAGCGTGACCGTGTTCTCCCGAGGCGCCTTCACCCGGGAAGAAGCCGCGACGGGCCTTGAGTTATCGGGCCGACGCCAGGCGGACAGACTCAATGGAACGATCGTTTCGAGCAAGGCCTTGAACGTCAACGGAATTGCGGGCAGGGAAACCGTCATCGAAGGCGCTTATCAGGGCCGTGCATTTTTCTACCGCGCACAGACGTTTTATGCCGGCAACAGACAGTACCTCTTGAGCGTGCTCGCGCAAAAGCTGGAGGATGTATCGGCGCCGGCCGATGACTATTTCGCCTCGTTCAAACTCTGGGAGTAGTCGGGACTGGCGCGCGGGCGCGGTACGGCGGGCGGCCTCGGGTTCTGAACACTCGGGAAGCATGAGAAACAGGATGATCAGGCCTTTTGCGCTATGCAGCGTGCGGTTTGCAGTCCTGGCGCTGACGATCACCTCCAATTCGGCCATGGCGTGCGGCACATACAAGGATTTCGGGTCCCTCTATGTTTTTGTCGAACAGCGTGACGACCTTTCTGAAGACGATCGCCTCAACTGCAAGATTGGAGCGATCGGCGCGATGCTGTGTGTGTCGGCGGGATACCTGACCCAGAGGAATGCGGGGGCGCTGGTTGCGGAAGTCCTGCGGGATGCAGGGTCGAGCGATGATCCCCGCCTCAAGTGCATGGGCCGGCAGCTTTCGCAGCAACTCCATGGGTCGCGCGCTCATATCCGGCTCAAGCCCGGGCTGAAGAAATCGGACTTTTACGCACGCGGCCGACAGCGTTTCGGGGACATATGCGGCGGTGAGAACCTTCACGGTCACTTTCCGTTCGGCGTCCGTGTGTTCGGTCCCGGAAAAACCGCCGCGGTCAAATGCCATGAAGAAATCGGATCAGTACAGGACTAGATCCTATTCCTTGGACAGTCGCCGCCTGACCGACTGAGAAAGCCGAAGGCTGTTTATCGGCAGCAGTATCGCGTGCAGGACCAGAATCGGCATGATTCCCTGATAATAGGCATAGGCGATGAACGCCAGATTGCCCAGGATCGCCGAAATCCGCAGGGACGTCATCGAATGCATGCAACATGATGCAAGCACGATTCCGACGGCGGCATAGCCGAGGATGTCAATCGTCAGCATGACGCGCGTTCACCCGATCGGTCCGGTGTGGATTTGGCTGCCCGACGGCGGGTCAGCCATCCGGTCAGCCTGAGCGCTGTCCGGACCAGTGTGGAAAACGGGTATCTCGGATAGGTCTCCTCGAACGTGTCGCCCGGTCGGTAGGTTTCTCTTTGTTTTTGCCGCATGTCCCGGCCCGACGGCGCATAGTACCCGCGGGTCAGAGCTGACAGATACGCGTCAGAAATCCGGGTGCCGTTCGAGGGGTGGTGCCGCGCGCGCTTTCGCTCGGTCATGGTGTGTCTGTCCGCCTGTCAAAGCTCGCACCGTTCCCCTGGCAGCCTTGGCAGCACCAATATGTATGCCAATCACCCGGCATTATGTGCGTCAGATCACAGCGGCGGTAATTCTTCCGTGCACGCTGAATGCCGGCCGGGTCCGGTGGACGCAGAAGGTGGGAAAAAGCGACGGACGGCGGGCGGTCACCAGCGCAGCCGGGAATTCTCCATGCGGTGGAAGGCCAGGAAGCCGAGGCCGATCAGAACGAACATGACCCCGAAAAGGAAGCCAAAACGCTTGGCTTGAGATTGCCTGTGGTCCGAGTGGAGGTCGAAACGGTAGGTTGCCGGATCCTGCGCGTAATAGGTGATCGGGACCCTGTCTCCCCTGCTCAGGCGCGACCAGATGGAATGATGCACATCTTCCGCCGATGTGAACTCGGTTCCGTCGCGTGACTGAAACTGGAAGTGAAGCCGTTTGTCGCAGGTCCGGTAGCTGCAGGTGTCATCCTTGCCGACGACGATCCCGTCGGTGCGAACACCCTCGCTCGACAGCAAATGGTCCTGGTAGATGGCGTTCATGCCGACGGCAAGGCCAACCACGCCCGAGACGACGAATATGCTGCCGCGCCACTTGTTCGATAAGGGAATTGTCCATGTCATGGGTCTGATCTTCGCAAAGGTTCCGGAACCCGGCACGTTACCAGTTCATGGTTTTTGATTTCTTACCGCTGCCTTACGCGGTCTCGACGTCGGCTATGAAATCCACCCGTCCCGGGTGATCGACGTGCCTTGACCATCCACGCGCGCTCTGCATCGGGCTGCTCTGGAAGGCCGGAAGGGGATCAGGCCTTGCCGGTCAGACCGCTCAGGATGAGCCGGATGGCCGCCTTGTAGTCGTCCGCGGGCCTGCCCTCGGCGATCGCCAGCGCCGCCCGGTCGAAGGCGGCCGAGACGAGTTCCGTCAGCGCCTCCAATGGTACGTCCCCGGACGATGTGTCCGCCATCGCCGATGCGAGGCCCTGCCGCAATTCTCCGGCACCGGTCAGCCTGTCGATCCGGTCCATCTCGGCATGGCCGAGGACCGAAGGGCCGTCGCGCAGCAGCAAACG
>JBPCWF010000815.1:0-3851 GCA_051009775.1 Hyphomicrobiales bacterium
GCTTCTTGTCCTTGACGGCACGCTCCATGAAGTCGATGGACTGCGCGAGCGTCTCATCGTCGTAAGTCTCCATGCGCTTCTTGGTAACCTGACCAATGCTCTTGATCTTCTGCTTGCCGACCACGCCGAAACGCGGATCATTGGTCGGATCGTTTTTGTCCGTGGCCCAGGTGTGGATGGAGTCCCGCGGTCCGAATTTCTTGAAGAACTCGGGATCCTTGGGGTAATCGACGTTTTCCGGTTCCTCCAGGGCATTGAGGTGATAGAGCACGCCTGCGTACTCGTCGAAACCGTGCACCGTCGGCAGGTATTCGTTACGATCGCCGAGGTGGTTCTTGCCGAACTGGCCCGAGACGTAGCCGTGCGGCTTCAGCAGCGTCGCAAGGGTCGGGTCCTTGTCGCTGATACCCTGCTTGGCGCCGGGCATGCCGACCTTGGTCAGGCCGACACGAAACGGGCTCTGTCCGGTGATGAAGGTTGCGCGGCCCGCGGTGCAGCTCTGCTCGCCATAGTAATCGGTGAACGCCATGCCTTCCTTGGCGAGCTTGTCGATGTTCGTTGTCGTGTGCCCCATCAACCCGCGCGAATAGGCGCTGATGTCCGTGATACCGATATCATCGCCCATGATAACGAGGATGTTGGGTTTTTTCTCGGTTTGCGCCTGCGCCGGGATCGAGGCTGCGAGCGCGACCAGGATGCCGAAACTGAAAACCAGACCTGCTACCACCATGAACCGTAAACTACGCATCTGAACTTTTCCCTTTTCAGGTTTGATACTTCGTCTTCGATGTTTGCCTTGAGTCATCGCGTCCTGTCCTTGGTTCGAGTTACCTCTTCCCGACGACCCCAAGCAGAATGTCTGTAGAGGAATTGTCAGAGTGTCTTGATCCCCATTCGCCCTGACCGAAGTAAACAGGCTCGAAATGATTTTTGCACTGGCTGAAAACTCATCAGCACATCGCAGAAACCATAGATCTTTCCAGCTATGATCTCTATGCAGGATGGGACATGTGGAACATAAGGCCCGAGATGACGGGCTGTGAGTCCGGGAACAATCCGAATGTGCGGATGTGGTTCACATTTCGAACAGTCAATGCTGCCAAAGGGCAACCAGGGCGGTTCTGCGCTCGATGCGCATTTGGCATAATCTATCATTTTAGGGAGGTCTGCCGCCCGTACCACTGGCGTCAGCAACACAATGGCCGTGGGGACCAAAACCCTGACCGTCGACAGGGCGCAAAGAGCCGCCCGGATGGCTGCTCCGAAACCGCGGGTGTTCATATCAGGCTTTCAGGTTGGTCGGCAGTTCCTTGCGCACCGACGGCCGACAAACAACCACCCACGCCGCCGGCGCTGCGGCCGTGAAAAGCTTGCGCCGGGACTCCATCATGTTTCTTTTTGAGCTTGTGTGATCATCTGATTTTCACGCGGCCCCGATGTGCCTCCCTATGGGACGAAGTACATGAGCGAGAGCATCCGGATGTAGATCTTGCTGACAACCGCAAATGGACCCGAGGGCCGGGTATAGATCGCAACGGCGCTGGCCTCGCCGAGTGACAGTTGGCGCGCCAGTTCCTCATCATCCAGTTTAATCGTAGCAGCTATGAATCCTTGCGATCCGATGCTCGATATTCTCGGCAATTGCGCACTCGCACCGATCTGCCCTTCGCCTGTGTATTTGGCGACGCGCAAAACCTTTCCGGTGTCAATCTTGCCCGGGCGGCTCATGAAGGCGATCTCGACGGGATCGCCGGCCTCCACGTTGCGCATCAGATTCTGGGGCAGCACCGCGATCACCCGGGAGTCCGACGTATCCATAAAGGTGCCGATCGCCGAGGCCCTCAGCGCGGTGGTGATGGTTCCCTCGCGAGCCTGCCAGTTCACCATGACACCGTCTGACGGGGCCTCCCATGTCGTTAGTCCCAGGTCGAATTGCGCCGTCTCCAGCGCGGCTTCGGCAACGGCCACGTTGCGCTCAGCCGCCGTGCGCGAAGCGGCAGCCTGCTCCTGAGACGCGAGCGTCTGCTGTACCACGGCATTGGCTGCATCCGACGCGAAGCGCAGCTGTTCGACCTTGAGCTCGGAGATCGCCTGGGCGCCGCTGGCAAACAGCTTGTCGGCCCGTTCCCTCTCGGTCAGCGCGAAAGCCGCATCGGCCTTCGCGCGATCAGCATTCGCGGCCGCAAGATTCTGCGACGCCTTGGCGACTTCGACCTGCGAGCGCGCGGCCTCAAGTTTCGCATTGGCCTGTGCGACTGCCGCCTGGAACGGGACCGGATCGATCTCGAATATCACGTCGCCTTTCTTGACGGCATCGCCGACCTCGACATTGACCTTCTTGATCAGCCCTTTCAGCTGCGCGTTGATCTCAACCACATAGCGGGTCAGCGTCGTCTGCTTGGATACCGGCGCACCGCCCTGCCAGCTGATCAGTATGCCGACCACCACGAAGATCCCGATCAGAATCGAGAGCGTGACGGTAATCGGCTTCACCGGGATCTTGATCAGGCGGAAGGCGGCATAGACCAGAGCACAGTAGGAGAGGATGATAATGACGATCATGTCGGCTTGCCTCCTTCACCGGCTGTGCCCGGAGCCAATTGGGCTTCGAGTTCCGCAATCCGGGCCTTGAGCTCTGCGTTCTCTTGAGATGCGTGAGGTTCAATATGCGTGCCGACCGATGGGCGGTAGTAGGCCCACACCAGTGCGAATGGCCAGAAAATGCCGCTCAGCAGTCCGACAATACCCGCCACCCTGACGGCGTCTGCCTGCGGATGACTTCGTGCACGCGCGATCTTGCCGGGCAGGACCGCCAAGTCTGTGATCACAAACAAGGCGAGGAGAATCAGGAAGACGATCACAACGAACGCAACGACCGTGAGCATTACAGTGGGCCTCCATGAATAGGAGCGACAAAGCCGTAAATTTTGTATCAGCAGCGTCCAGTTGACTATGCCATTCGGGACTCCAACTTGCCTTTTTCTGAGGCTGTTTCTCACTCTTCCGCCCCCGTCGACGGTCTCATTGAACATGGCCGGAACCCGGTGTTGCGTGCGTTTCGAGATCCGCGAATCCTGCAACGACGAAGGCAACAAGACGGGTTTTGCGTGGTGCCTGATTGCACACTCCGGTCACGAGATCGCGCATTCCCCACGGGCTTACCGGTCGCGGGCGAAGGCGGTCAACTCGGTCCAGACGATCCGCGCCGGCGCTGGGCTTCTCATGCTCGGGTTTGTCGTCGCAACGGCGTGGTGCTTCAGCCAGTCCCTTTGGCAAGAGACAATGCCCGCCGTGGAAAGCTGTCGGAGGGCGCTCGGACGTGTCGTCTTGATCGGCTTGGAGGTCCTCGCCGCCGCAACCATCATCACGACGATCACGGTCGATCCAACCGTGGAGGGCTTGGGCCTTCTGGTCGCCATTCGCACGGCCCTCGGCTGGACGATGGTGCTCGAAGTAAGTGGCCGCTGGCCCTGGTAGAGGCCGCAAACCTGATCCTCCGTTGCCGTTCGTCAATGCCCCGAGGAGCAGCACACACCAACCTCCCGCGAGAGCGGGTTCGTCATCAATGACATTGGCACGGTTGGTTTTGAGGGGAACTCAAACACATCACGCCGGCTGGGCCGCAAAATCCGGATCGCGGATTTCGGTCCTGTCCGGGTCACAAGTATTCCGGTGCAGGATGGCCGGCGGCTGGATGCCGTTCTCCATAAAGGCCTCCAGAACTCGCAGGGTGACGTCGGTCACGAAGGCCTTTTCACAGTGGGTGTCCAGGACGTAAGCCTTGAGCCTCAAGCGCACCGAGACGCAGTTTTGGGCAAAGACCTGGGAGACGAGGACCACGACCGGCTTCG
>JBPCWF010000816.1:0-9285 GCA_051009775.1 Hyphomicrobiales bacterium
GCGAAGAAGCGAATCCTGAGGCAGGCCGCCGGTTCGTCGTTGACATAGCCCAGAATATGGGTGGCGGCACACAGGTCGTTGCCGTCGAACTCTTCGTCATACGGACATTTCTGCTCGCTCATGAAGACGGCCGCCCTGATCGCTGCGACCTGCATCATGTCGTTGAGGGTCCGCGCAACCATGAACCTGTATCTCTTGTCATTCGCACCGTCGGCGAAATCCTTGCCCCGGTAGGTGGCGTAAACCGGAGTACTCTCGCTCATTTTGATTGGCGCATTCTCGCTCATTTTTCTTCTCCCTGCCCTGACAAGTGTTATGCGGCAACAGGCAGATCCGGCTGCCGGTTTGCCACTCTTTCGTATCGGTATAAATCAGGGTGAGCACCGCCCAGGAGCTTGTAGCCTAAATGCTCCATGAGGCGGCACGCGGCGGGAGTTGTCCCACGCGCGTACAGATTCGCCTTCCGGTACTCAGGTTGGCGAAGATACTCACTAACATATCGAAGACCTTCGGCAGCAAGCCCGGGGGCCACCACCGCCCAGTTGTAGATTGCAGCCGGCGTTTGCGCAGGTGGGGAAATGCAATCCAGATCCGGTGAATAGGTGTCCAGATCCCCGTTCATCAAACGCTGAACGCCGGTCGCGTTCAGAAGCAGCATGGCATAAACGCCGACCACTTCTTCCTCACGCACAAACACCAGAACGCCGTCGCGGTTGTGCGACCACACCCGCTCAACATGCTGCAACGGCGCCAGAAGCACCGGGATTTCACGTTGTGCAAGGTCGAAGATAACGGGCAGTTGGTCACAGGTCGCCGGAGCCACGCCCATGCGGACGTGATGTGTTGGAACCATCTGGTCAAAATCGCGACGCTGCATATTTGAACCACTTAACTCCGAAGGACCCTGTCTCGCAACCCTGAATTGAGCATTAATCCTAATAAGGAAAAAGGTGCATTTCTCCAGTTTTCCTATTAGTATTCCACACTAACAAGAGGACTTTGTATGCAAAAGAATGCGCAATGGGGTGCTGCAAATTTGGAGCACTCCAGCTCTGTCGTCCCTTTGCACCAGTTATCCTGGGACGATTTGCGGATCTTTCTGACCTGTGTCGAGTCGGGAAGCTTCCGGCGTGCGGCAGAGACTCTCAAAGTGAGTTCGTCGACGATCGTGCGGCGTGTACAGCGGCTCGAACACGCTCTGGGCATCAGACTTTTCAACCGCCTGCCGGAAGGCGTGGTGCCGACCGACGATGCCCGCGCCATACTGGATAGTGCAAAAGGCATGGAACGCGCAATCTTCGATGTCTGCCGCAAGTCCCTGCAACCGGAAGAGGCGACCCGCGGCCAGGTCAAGATTTCGGTCACCGAGGGTCTTGGCACCTATTGGGTGCTGCCCAGGCTGATCGAGTTCCAGCGCGGCCATCCCTATCTGACGATCGATCTCAGATGCGGCATGGAAAGCGCGGACGTGCTGCGCATGGAAGCGGATATGGCGGTGCAGTTTCAGCGCCCGACATCGCCCGACCTGATGGTGGTCAAGCTCGGCAGGCTGCATATCTACCCGTTCGTCTCGAAATCCTATGCGGATCTCTACGGTTTGCCCAAGTCCCTCGCCGATATCCCCAATCACAGACTGGTTGATCAGTCGGCGCCTCAACTTGCGGATGACGGCTGGGCGGCGAAACTCGGCCTTGAGTCCATCGAGGGCATTGTCGGCGTGCGCACCAATGCCAGTTCAGCCCTGCTCTATGCGGTCGAGAAGGGCGCCGGCATCGGCGCTCTGCCGACCTACGCGTCGGTGATCAATGCGCCGGTGGTGCCGGTCGATATCGGCCTGAAGCACTATATGGATATCTGGCTGACCTACCACCCGGACGCGCGCAAGACACCGCGCATGTCGCTTGTGGTCGACTGGCTGAAGTCAATCTTCGACCCGAACCGCTTTCCCTGGTTCCGCGATGAGTTCATCCATCCGAACGAACTGGCCAAACTGGCCAATGAAGATGTCAACCTGAACGATCTGCGCGGCTACTCTGCCGGCAGCCCGCGTACCACGCGCCGCAAGGCATCGGCCGCGCGCAGCGGATAGTTCTGCGGATCTGCTCGAGCGGATTTCCGCAGGCGGACCGGTTCAGTCGCAGTCTTTTTCGTATTCGACTTTCTTGATCCGGCCGACATTGTATTTCTCGACATCGTTCAGCCGGGGAATCTTGGTCCAGCCGCCCGTGCCGAAGGCCTTGACGCCCCGGTCTGAAATGAACCGGAAACCGTTGCGGGCATATATCTCGCCACGCGCCAGCCACAGGGAATCGCACGACAGCGAGGCCAGCTCCGAAAACAGAATTGTGCGCTGTGAGGAATCGAAGAACACATCCGCTTTCGCGCCCGGTGCCGCGCACACCACGGGATAGAGCAGGATCGTCGCGATCAGAATTCTGAAGAATTTCACCATCTATCTCATGCCGCCGATGGCGCACCCCTCCATACAGCCCATGTTGCACAAAGGTTCCATGCTGTGCGCAGGATAGACCAATGAAATTAAAGTTTCGTGAGCGCGCTCAAGGCGGCGTTAACCTTTAACCTATGGCGGCGCCGGAACGGCGGATATCAGCGCTGCTCAAGCTCTGGCAACTCACGCTTGAAGGCGACGGCATCGCCGGAAGCCGGCCCGTCAAGCTCCTGGGCGTAGCGGTGACCGGAATAGACCGCGGCCGCAATGGTGCCCGGCGCCAGGACGTCGCCGATACGCCGTACCGACAAGATGCCGGCTTCGTCCCATTCGGCGTGCCGGTCAGCCAGTTGCGTATAGACCGTGTCGTCAGGCAGCCGCATGGTCACCAGGAGCAGCGCACCGCAGTGCACGGTCTCGCGTCTGTCTGTGAACGTGCAGGCGAGTTCGACCGCTCCGTCTGCTGCGCCGGCGAGACCGCGGTGCGGTCTGATCTCAACGCCGAGTTCCATCAGCCGGCGCTGGATACGGCCCTGTTCCAGCGTGTTGTGGGTGAAGGGCGACACGTCCGCTGCCGGTGTCACCAGGACGACCTGCCTGCCGGACTGCTGGATCAGTTCCGCCAGCACGCCGCCCAGATAGTACTGATCGTCGTCGAAGATCACGATATCGCCGTCCGGCAATCCTTCAACCGTGATGCGGCCCGCAAAAAGATCGTCGGGCACATGGACCGGCACCGCATCGAGATCCGGCACGGGCGTCAGATGCGTGCGCCCGACGCCGTCGCTGCGCCATGTCGACCCGGTTGCCAGCGCAACATGCTCAAAACCGAATTCCAGGATCTGGCCGGCATCGAGCTCGCTGTCGAAATAGACCTCGACATTGGGCATCTTGCCGATCTGGCCGACCCGGTAGTCCCTGACCCGTGCCCAGCTCGACAAACCGGGCAGCGCGGCCTCGTGCGCCACCCGTCCGCCCAGCTCCCGCCCGGCCTCGGCAAGCGCGACCTGATAGCCCCGTTTGCCCAGGGCGTGGGCGCATTCCAGTCCGGCGGGTCCGCCGCCGACCACCAGCACCTTGGCGTCGGACGCCTTCGCCGCGATCCGCTCGGGATGCCAGCCCTTGCGCCATTCCTCCGACTTGGTCGGGTTCTGGGTGCAGCGCATGGGCACGATGGTGTTGTCGCTGGAAACGCAGATATTGCAGCCGATGCACTCGCGTATGTCGTCGATCCGCCCGTCCTCGATCTTGCTCGGCAGAAACGGATCGGCGATCGACGGCCGCGCCGCGCCGATAAAGTCGAGCACGCCGCGTTTGACCTGGCTGACCATGGCATCGGGCGAGGTGAAACGGCCAACCCCGACCACCGGCTTTGACGTCACCTGCTTGACGAAGGAGGTGAATTCTTCCTGGAAACCCTCCTGCGAGAAGCGTGCGGTCTGGCTGTCGTTCGACCAGTTGGCCAGGCACACGTCCCACAGGTCCGGCAGTTCCGCCAGCATTTCGATGACTTCGCGCCCTTCGCCGTCTTTCGAGATGCCCTCGTCTCCGAGCAGTTCGTCGACGGCGATGCGGACCGCGAC
Source organism: Hyphomicrobiales bacterium (assembly GCA_051009775.1). Lineage (GTDB taxonomy): Bacteria > Pseudomonadota > Alphaproteobacteria > Rhizobiales > JAJFHB01 > JBPCWF01. Next base: position 4,033 of record JBPCWF010000816.1, read on the forward strand.
GGCGCAGGTATCGCCGACTGCCTCCCTGGTGTCCTCGATGACCTCCCGGAACAGGCGGACACGGTTCTCCAGGCTGCCGCCATACTCGTCGGTGCGGTGGTTCCTGCGGCGCGAAATGAAGTGCTGGAACAGAGACAGGTCGTGGCCGGCATAGACATAGATCACGTCGAACCCGGCTTCCCGGCCGCGCAGAGCGGCCTGGCGATGCCAGCGGCGCACATCGGCGATGTCGTTCTTGTCCATGGCGCGGGCCTGGACCGGATAGCACATGTCGCACAGGGCATGGGACGGTGCGAGCGGGACATCGCGGCTGTAGAGATTGGGCGCATGACTGCCGTTATGCGCAAGCTCCAGGCCGGCCAGGCCGCCATGGGCATGGATCGCGTCGGTGACCCGGGCAAGCGCAGGAATGTCACGGTCGTCCCAAAGCCGGCCCTCGTGAAAAGGCGAGATGTCCGAGCTCGGGTGGATCTCGGTTTCCTCGGTGCAGACAACCGCCCAGCCGCCTTCCGCCTTGACGCCGCGCATGGCGGCAAGCCCGTCCGGGTGGCGGTTGCCCATGCCGTTGCAGTGGGGCACCTGATAGAACCGGTTGCGGGCCGTCACCGGCCCGATGCGGACCGGTTCGAACAGAATGTCGTAACGCGGATCGCGTGTCATATGCGCAACCTTTACGCGGGATCGGATGAGCCCAACGAAATGGGACGGTCCGATGCTAACCCATGCCGTTCGAAGGGTGCAATGGCCGTGCGCGGTGCCTAGAATGGGTTTGTCAGACTGCACACGGATTGTTAGATATCCGGCCAGTTCCACGCGCCGGGGCAAGGGCGTACCGGAGGGAGAACCATGCCGCATTTCATCAAATGGTACGACGAGGCGCTCGCCCCCGAGGTCTGCCGGGACATCATCGAGCGGTTCGAGGGCGACGAGCGCAAGATGGTCGGCATGGTCTCAGGCAACGAAGGCGCAGAAGTCGATCTGAAGGGCAAGCAGACCAGCGAACTGATCCTGCAGACCGACGAATGGGCCGACATCATCCAGGCATTGCAGGAGAACCTGTTCACCTACCTGGAGACCTACACCAATGACGTCAAGTTTCTTGCCGGCAGCGATCACAAGGAACTGCAGGGCGAGCCGTTGCGCCTGAAGAAGTACAATGTCGGCGGCCAGTTCCACTGGCATATCGACTGCAACTCGCAGCGCAACCGCACCCGCGCGCTGGCCATCCAGTGGTATTTCAATACGGTCGACGAGGGCGGTCACACGGAGTTCGAGGACCAGAACATGCAGATCCAGCCGGTCGAAGGCCGCCTCGCCTTCTTCCCCGTGGCCTGGACCTACCGGCACCGCGGCGCGCCGCCCAAGAGCGGGCCGAAATATGTCTGCACGACCTTCGTGCATCCGGTGTTCTAGACGCGGCGGCAGGTCTGTATTTGCTCGACAACACGCCCAGGTTCGGAGGCTAAGCGGACGTCCTGACCCGAGCTTCTATACGGGGCAAAATAACCCATCGCCACCGTTCCATTGCATCGACTCTGTCTGGTGGTTCGGCGCCAGGAGAACATAGCTATGAGCGTACGGTCATGCCGTCCGCGACCGACATTCTGTAGGCGCGAACCGCCGGCAGCAGCGCGACCAGTGGACCGGACACCACGATCGTTGCCAGCATCAACGCTTCGCGCTGCGAAAGCAGGGTCACCGGCAGATAGATGCCGTACTGCGCGTCTATAATCGGACGCAGAATAAAGAGGCCGAGATAGAGCAATACGATTCCCGCCGCCACGCCGAGCAAGGTCAACAGGCTCGCCTCTATCAGGAGGAGACCGACCACGGTACGGGCTCCGGCCCCCACGGACCGCAATATGGCCATTTCCCGCCGCCGCTCATTCAGGGTGGAGAGCATCATCGTTGCGAGTCCCAGGAGGGCTGCCGCGACAACCATCGCAGACACCGCAACGAGCGCCTGTTCGGCAGTTCCCGCCAGGTCCCACAGTTCCTGCATGGCCACACCGGGCAGGATCGCCATCAATGGCTCCTGCCTGTAGTCGTTGATGAACCGCTGGAGCCGAAATGTCGAAAGCTTGGACTTCACGCCGATCAGCGCCGCGGTGACCGCCTTTGGGGCGAGTTTCAGCCTTCGCACTGCTTCGGCTGACGGTCCCAGTCCTTGGGTTCTTACGCCACCCCGCCAGTCGATATGGATCGCCTCGATAGCTTGGAGCGAGACGTGGACCGTTCGGTCCACCGGTGTGCCGGTCTTGTGAAGGATGCCCGACACCCGGAAGGGTTTGTCGTCGTGCTCGCTCTGCGAGATGACCCCGAGACCGTGTGAGAGGACGAGTCGATCGCCAAGCTGGTACCCGAGCGACCGAGCCACATCGGCTCCGAGAACGGTGTCGAACAGGTCATCGAAGGGCTTGCCCGACGAGAATGTCAGTCCTTGTCCCCCGCGGTACTTGTACCTCTCGTAATAGTCTGCATTGGTGCCGAGTACCCGGAAGCCCTTATGGCTATCGCCGAGCGACAAGGGGACGGCCCAGTCCACCTCCGCCCGTTCGGCGATGTCCTCGTAGCTCTGCCAGCTAATGTTGTTAGTGGCATTGCCGATTCGGAACACCGAGTACAGCAACAACTGTATGCCGCCCGTGCGCGCACCCACGATTAGGTCGGTTCCGGAGATTGTATCGGCAAAGCTCGACTTCGCACCATGGCGGACCTTCTCCACGGCGAGCAGAAGCGTGACGCTAATCGCGATGGCGACAACGGTCAGTGTCGCTGTCACCCAGCGGTTGCAAAGCGAGAGATACGCGAGGCGGACGGGGATCATGCCGATTCTCCGGTTGAGATGACGGCTACCTGTTGCAGTTCGACGGCCCGGTCGAAATGCTGTGCAAGCCGTCGGTCATGGCTGACCATGAGCAGGGTGGCACCAACCTTCTCAACCTGATCAAAGAGCAGGTTTACAAATGTGTCCTGCGCGTTCTCGTCAAGCGCGGAGGTCGGTTCGTCGGCAACGATGATTTCGGGCGCACCGATGAGTGCACGCGCCGCTGCAACGCGCTGCTGCTGGCCAACGCTCAGATTCGCGGCGGTCCCGTGGGTGGCTAACGCGCCGCCGATCCCGAGCGCCGATAGGATGCGTGTCGCTTCAGCGTCCGCTGGCTGGACGTCCAGAACACGACGCCGGCGCTTCGGTGCAAAACTCAGCGGAAGCAGGACGTTGTCCAAAGCGCTCGCATATGGCAGCAAATTGAACATCTGGAAGATGATGCCGTAGTGCTCCGCCCGAAAGCGGTCACGGGCGGTGACCGACATCGCGGAAAAGTCGCGTCCCAGAATGCTGATCTTTCCGGCTTGTGGACGGGAAATGCCGCAAACAAGGTTCAAGAGAGTTGATTTCCCCGAACCGGACGGCCCGAGCAGTAACACCCGTTCACCGCGCCCGATGGTGAGCGAGTCGACCGAGATCTCGAAAGGACGAACACCAGGCCAGCGAAATCGGACCCCAGTGACTTGCACGGATGCCTCGTTTCCCTTGGCCGCCGCCTTGTCCGTTCTCGGCACGAGCGGTGTCGCCTAGATCATGCCTTGAACGTGGATGATCGCATTACTGCGTGTGACTTCGAAGGCGACCTGTCCTTTGTCGGTAATCAGAGTTACGGCGAGTTCCCGCGCATTTGGGAATAGGTCGAAGTAGGGGAATGCGACACTCGTCACGGCATCGATTCGATCGCAAGAAAAGCTATACTGTGCACGAAACTCTGAATGACCCGTATGGTCGTTCTCCTGATCATGCTCTTCATGCGCATGATCATCGTCTTCCGCAGGTTCTGTCTCGCCTTCCAGCAGTTTCACGCTTGCCGACACAACCTTGCAGTCCGCCTCAGCCGACAGCACAAAGAGCTTGGCCGGCTGAGACAGCGTTTCCTTGGCAGTTTCAATCAGTTCCTTGTCGGCTTCCGTCGTCGCCACATGCTCAAGTCCTACGACGTCAGAACCGGGAACCTCGAACTCTATATGCAGCGTCCGGTCTTCGACCGCCATCTTGAGAATGCCGTGCCCGTGCTCATGAGCCTCAAGCTGCCGATCGGTTTGCGCCGCAATGGGTGTTGCGACCATCATCAAACCAGCAACTCCAATCAACGCCGTCCGAATCATCGCTGCACTCCTTGGCTTTCACTCTTTGTAGGGTTCGACGCTCGTGGCGGAGAGTGAATAGCCGAAGTCAACACCGGATGTGCCGTCTAACAGCGTCAGAGCCTTCGTTCCCATGCCAACGGACATCTGCCCGGTCACCCAAACGGCCGCGAATAGCCCCTCGCTTTCGAAGGGTGAGTCGGTTTGGACGTAGACGATTTGGTTGGGTGGAGGTGGCGGAACATGGATGCATGCGCCCACATAGGGTACCAGTAGAAACGCCTTGACTGCCTTGCCGTCGAACTCGACGGGCAGCACGTACCCCGGCAGACGGATGACCTTGCTGTCAAGATCTCGAATGAGCGTCTTTTCGCTCCTGGCTGCTCGCTTGCTCAGTTCCTGGACGGTTTCCAGAAGAGCGTCCGGATCCGTGCCCGACGCCTTCAGACGGTCATAAGCCTGCTGCTCCTCATCGTTCCGAATGCCTGTCGGGTCGCCGTAGTTCGGGCCCCAGATCAGCGTGGACAGGTCAATCTGCTGTGCCTCCGGGAGCTGCTTCATTGGGTCTTGGGATGCGTCCCATGGCGGCGAAAGGTCATCCCATGAGAGTGTTTCCGCAGCGTAAGCAACTGCGGAGAACAAGCTGACGGCGGCCAACGCCAAACCGACAACGATGCTGCGGCCAGTCATATGTTTCGATCGACCTTCTTGTTCGTCAGACGATAAGACCACACCATAAAACCACTCAGAAAGGTGCTGCAAGTCGAAATGCCGCGACTATGAACGATGGGTTACCGGCGCGCGATGCTGGATATAGCGTCGGCGGCATCAAGACCGAGACCGCCAGAGGCGTACCGAACCGGACCACTATCAATTTCGTGATGCTTAGCGTCCGGATGTGATGCTGCGGACAGCTCTTCCGTCGGCATCGCAAGTTGCCAAATTGCGGTGTCTTCCAATGCCTGCATATGTCGGTTACTGGCAACATCTCGGAAGTGTGGAACCGTCGCCATACGAGTCCGTTGTCAGGCGCTAGCACGGCCCGTAGTGCGGCACCCAGATCGCCGCGTCGACCAGGCCCTCCACGTCGCCCGGATCGATGCCGTCGCACAGGCC
>JBPCWF010000817.1:0-6676 GCA_051009775.1 Hyphomicrobiales bacterium
GGCAAAGTGAATTTCAAGCCTTCCTGAATCAGTCCCAGGCGCTGTGCGTCTTCGTATCTGATCGCGGTGAGGGTCGCGCCGGTGTCGACCAGCATGCGCACGGCCGCGCCGTCGACCAGCACGTCGGTGCGGAAGTGGCCGTCATGTCCGGCGGTGAGGGTGTGACGTGCGTTCGATGCGGAGCGGCTTGCGGCCGTGCTGTTCCAGATTGGCACAGTGCTCATCACATCCGGCAGATCGACACGCGCGGAAATCTCGGACAGCGCCTTGTCGCCGAGAAACAGCACGACAAACGCTATGGCGATCAATGAGCGCACAATCCGGCGGGTTCCGTTGCGCAACACAATGAGAAGCGACGCGAGGACAATGATTAAGGTGATGGTCACGTCAGGGCTTTCCGGTGAGGTGAATGAACGTCGCGCCTGAAAATGCAACGATCAGGCCAAGCCGGGCGCCACCGGCCCCTTCAATACCCTAAAACGAAAACCGTGCGCCGATCTGACCGCCGGCGTTCAGTGCCTCGGATGAATAGACCGCCCCTTCGAATCCGCCGTAAAGCGACCAGCCGCCATCCAGAGCGAGCATGAAATCGGCGCCGAGGAAGAAGCCGAGGATCCCGTTCTGGTCTTCGGACTGAAACGAGACCGGCTGACCGTTGAGGTTCGATGTCACCGTGTCGCCGCTCAGGTTGACGCGCGCGTCGAAGCCGCTGCGGCCCTGCACGCGCAGCAGACCGGTATCGAAGAGAGCGGTCTCGTAGGGAACTGTCAATTGCGCCCGGGTGTTGAAGACGTGGGACTCGCGGTCGTTCACGGTCAGCGTGCCCGAAGCGCCGTTTTCGGTATATTTGTCGAAGAAATAGCCGGCATATTGCACCCGCACGCTCGGGATCACCACGCGCTTGCCGATCTGCGTAAACGTGCTGACCGTCAATGCCGGGCTGACGAAGTACCCGTCGTAGGACGCCCGCGCGTCAAACTTCGATCCATCGACGAACCGCGTGTTGTCGTGGTTGGTGCGGCCGCCGGCGATCGCGAGGTCGAAGAAGTAGCCTTTGGTCTCGTGCGACGCGTACACACCGGCGTAAAAGCTCTTGGCGTCGTGGTCGTGGGAGTCGTTGAAGCTGCCGACCTCGGCAACGGATCCGCCGATGAACGTGCCCGCCATGGTGTTGTCCGACAGCGGCATGTCGAAACCCATCATCGCACCGTCGAAGATGCCGTCGCCGTCGCCGATAACGGATCGCCTGTTGCCGGAGCTGGTCAGCCCCAGAACCTGCGTCCAGCCGCCGATGGCGTTGCTGCCATAGGAGCCCTTGCCGGTGCGCATGACGCTCTGGGTCATCGACGACCCGTTATAGGAGGCGGCGTAGGTGCCGCCGGCGATGACACGGAACTTGTTGATGTCGAGCCGCCGGCCGATGACCGAGTGCATTTCGCCGGTGATGAAGGCGAGTGCCTGATCGGCAAGCGAGAAGCCTTCGGGGTCGGGACCCGGATACTTGTCGGTCCCGATGTCGAAATAGCCGGATGACCCGCCTGGGCTGGATGTGCCGGAGAATCCAAATGCGCTGTCGGCCTCAGCCGACTGCACATGGCCTGCTCCCGCAGTGATGCCAAGGCAGCAGGCCGCTACGCCAAGGCGCACTCTTACAAACATTCGCCGCATCATAACCCGCAGATGTCAGCACTTGCGTCGTACGGGCCCAGCCCCATAACACCGGACGCAGTCGGTTAACACCACATGATTTGTTAACTAACATTACGATAGGGCGCGCGGCCGGTCCAGTCTAATTGCGCGCGGGCCGTGTTTAGGTTGTGAATTGTTGTGACGAATACGGAAGCTTGCGCAGTTTCCCGCCGTTCTGCCATCGAAACGCCGCCTAAAACATGAGTTGCGCCCCAATTCGGCCATACGCATCCACCGTTTTCGAAGAATAGACCACGCCTTCGAAACCGCCGAACACAGACAGGCCACGGGAAAACCTATAGCTCATGTCCGCGCCCAGGAAGGCGCCGAGAAAGCGGTCCTGATTCGCGGAATAGGCCGAGAAGCTCCTTCCGTCGGCCGCTGATGCGGTCGTGTCCGGGCTCAGATTGAGGCCGGCATCGATGCCGCCGCGGGTTTCGATCCGAAGCACGCCGTCGTTCGGCAGGAGGCTTTGAAACGGCACGGTCACCTTGGCTCTGGCCCCGGCCACATGGCTCTGCCGGCGGTCGATCCGCAGGGCTGCGGATCCGCGTGCGGCATAGGCATCGAAGAAACTGCCGGCGTAGTGCAGCCTCAGGCTGGGTTTGACCGGCCGGCCGGCAAAGTGCGTTGTCGTGCTCAAGGTGAAAGACGGGTTGAGGAAATAGCCGTCATAGGAGGCTTCCGCGCTGTAGTCTCCGTCATCGACCAACCTCATGCTGTCATGGTCCGCGCGGCCGCCGGTGAGGGCGATGTCGACGAAGTATCCGTCCGCGACATGCGACAGGTAGAAACCGCCGTAGAAACTGTTGACGGAAAGGTCGTGGGTCCGGTCGTGCGTGCCGAGCGTCGCCGTTGCGCCGCCCAGGAACAGGCCGCCGATGGTGCGGTCGGACAGCAGCATATCGAAACCGATCAGCGCGCCGGATGACACGCCATCGCTGCGGTCGAGGCGATCGGACCTCTGCTACGGCTGCGTCAGGCCGAACACCTGCGTCCATCCGCCGACCGAGACGGTTCCAAAACCGATACCCGAGGTGCCGAATTGCGGCGCGCCCGCCGCGCTCGCAACCTTGGGCACCTCCAGCCGCTTGCGGATTGCGTCCTGTACGCCCGAAGAGATGAACCCGATCGCCTGATCGGCCATGGAAAACATGTCCGGATCAAAACCCGGACCGGCTCCCGGCGGCGGTCCGAAGACGCCCCGCTGCGGGTCCGGTTGCGGGAAATTGTTGGTGCCGAACCCCAAGGATCCGTCGATGCCGTCGGCGCGGACGGCGGTGCTGCCCAGAGCCGCACAGAAAAGAAGTGCCAGCACGGCCAGACGCCGCGGTGTATAGGATCGCCCCATTCAAGCCCCGGATGCCCGTCGCCGAAATTATATTCCGGCCGGACATCCTCCCCAGTCAGATGCCCCAAGTAAGTGCTTCCCTTATACACGACGGTCATGGGCAGGTATAGAGCGGGTCGGCGGATTTCTGGGGATTCAGGCGGATCTTCTTCTCGTGATCACCTCGCAGATGCTTTCCGCAAGGCCCGCGGCGGTGATCAGCGCGATGCCCAGAACCTCACGCGCCCCGAAGGGTTCGCCCGCCCATATGGCGGCGGTTGCCGAACCGACGCTGATTTCCGTCATGAACAGCAGGCCGACCACGGCAGGATTGAGCAGCGGCGTGCCCCACATGATGGCAAGCGTCGCCGGCAGGATGATCGCCATGAGGACCGGCACCAGCCAGGGCAGTACGGCAGCGGCGGTGTCGAAATCGGGCGGAGGATGGGCGCCGGAGGCGGGCATGAGGGCGATAACCACCGCGGCTGCCGTGCCCCAGAACAGATAGACCAGCATGTTGTCGACCGCGGCCTCCGCGCGGCCATGAATCCGCAGCAGGACGGCGGCGATCGCCCAGAAGATGCCGGAGCCCAGCCCCATCCAGTCGCCGAGCGTGCGCGGCACGGGCATCCCGACATCGGCGCCGAATATCACCAGCATGCCGGCGAAGCCCAGCGCCATGGCGCCCCAGCGGACCGGTGTGATCGCCTCGCCAAGCACCGCGCGGACAAGCAGCGCGCTCCACAGCGGCGTCAGATAGAACAGCAGCATCGCCTTGATCACCTGGGTGTAGATCAAGGCGTCGGCATAGAGCACCAGCGCGATGCCGGCGACGATGCCGATCATCTGCATCAGCCAGCCGCCGGCGGCGATCGCACGCCAGCGCCACAGGAGCAGCGGAACCGCGCAGACGAGGGGCACGAGATAGATCATGACGGTCGCCCAGGCGCCGGCGATCCCGGCCTGGTCCATGGCGCGCAAGGGCAGCCAGAACAGGCCCCAGGCAACACCGGCGAAGGCGCAGGCGAGCTTGGCGACGGTTTCCCTGCTTGCAGGCAGACGGGCCGGCGTCATGGGTTCTGCGGACCGGCGCCGAGCGTGACCTCGATGTAGATCAGAAACAGCTCGCGCTCGGAGGTGATGTCGAGCTTGTCGTAGATCCGGCGGCGGTGGTTCTTGACCGTGCCGCGGGTGAGGCCGAGCTTCTCGGCGATCAGGCTGGTCGGATAGCCCTTGAGCACGAGCTGCACGATCTCGCGCTCGCGCGGGCTCAGGCCCTGATCGAAAGCCCATGTGCCGACCCTCAGCGGGTCCTGCTCGGTGCGGGCCGGTATGCCGGTTTCGAGCACCCATAAAATGCGGTCCGCGGCGCCCGCCCCCGGCGGGCCCATGGGCTCGGCCATGAGCGCGCGGTCGTCGCCGAGCGGCGTGATCTGGAGGTCTTCGGACAGGCCACGTTCGAGCATGGCTTCGATTTCGCCTAGATGCTCGTTCGGCAGGTCGGCCCAGGCACGGGTGGTCCAGATCGGCCGGCCCGAGCGGTCGGTGATCAGCATCGGGTGTTCGGTGTTGGGCGAGGGGTCCTGCTCTTCCGGCGGGCTGTTGAAGAAGACCGCGAGATGGGCGCGGTAAAGCCCCGCGAGCGAAGGATAGACGGCGCTCAGCAAGTCCTTGTCGGACTTGCCGAAGCGCCGCGAGGTGCTCTCGTAGAAAAATGCCAGGCTGGATCCGGCGAGCGGCGGCAGGAACAGGCCGATCTCGTCGGCGATGCCCGATTCGGGCAGAAACTCGCGGACATAGCGGTCGACCTTGCGCCGGTCGGCGGACAGATCGCTCAGGGACACCACACCGGGCTTGCGGGTTTCGCGCCAATAGGCCGCGAACGGGTCCAGCAGGTGGTAGCGTTCGAGATAGCGGGCGGCGAGATCGGACGGGTAGTTCGCGGTGTGGGCGAGAAAGGCCGGCGGGCGCACCAGGGAGTAGCGGGTGATCGTCATCATGTCGTGGCGGATGAGGGAGCCCAGAAACTCCGCCAGTTGCTGCTCGAAGCCCGCCGTGCCGAGCGCGTCCGAAACCGCGCCGAGGCCATGCCCGATCTGTTCAAGCCTGTCCAAGCGCATGGCGAAAGCGTCCCGGGTCCCAAACGTGGCGAGCGGCCAAAACACCGCTCCGGTCGGTTTGAGCACAAATCCCGGGGCCTCTCAATAGATCTGCGGCTAGGTGGAGGGCGCCGGCGCGCTCCGTGGCGTGCCCAGGACCTCGACCAGGACCGCGCTCAGGATCAGCGCCGTGCCGATCATCTCGCGGGCGCCGAAGGGCTCATCGGTGAGGATCGCGGCGGACAGAACGCCGAACGCGATTTCGCCGCACAGAAGAATGCCGACGCGTCCGGGACTGAGCAGGCGCGCGCCCCAGACGACAACGGCCATGCAGGGCAGGTTGATGATCAGGGCGAACGCCAGAAAGGCCAGAACGACCTTCGGGCTCCATTGGGGCATGGCCATGGTGCCCGGTGCCAGGAGGAGGACGACCAGAGACGACATGACGAATGCGCCGAAGATCCAGGCGAACATCTGGCTCGACGCCGGCACGTGGTCGGAACGGGCGATGCCGACACAGGCGTAGGCCCAGACCATGCCCGAGACGAGCGCCATCCAGTCGCCGGTGTTGCGCGGCAGCGGGGCGCCGTGGTCGAGCCCGAGAATAACCAGCGCGCCGCCGAGCCCCAGGCCGATCGCCAGGACCCGCGACCAGAACAGGCGCTCGCCGAGCAGCAGGATGCCAAGGACGGTGCCCCAGATCGGGGTCAGGTAGAACAGGAGCAGCGCGCGGACCACCTCGGTGAGGATCAGCGAATTGGCGTAGAAGGCATAAGCGGTGCCGGCGAGCAGGGCGATGCGGATTAGCGGCCCGCGCTCGGATGCGCCGGGGCGAAAACGCCACAGCGCCCAGGGCAGGAGCGCCAGAACCGTGACGGCGAACAGCGCGGTGCTCATCAGGCCGTGGCTCAGTCCGTTGGCGTCGAAATAGCGCGCGGGGATCCAGAAACAGCCCCAGATGACGCCGGCAAGCCCGACCCCGAGATTGGGCCATAGCGGGTTCACCTGGACGCTTGCAACGCTCATCGGCTCCGCGCTTCCCGTGTCTGGCTCAGGCCAGACCGAACGCCTCCTGGCGCCGCTTGCTCCAGGCCTGGGTCAGGCGGTCGGCGATCATGGCGATGATCGCCATGCCGATGCCGGCAATGATGCCGATGCCGAAATCGCCGTCGCCGAGGCCGATATAGACCCGCTGGCCGAGCCCGTTGGTGCCGACCACCGCGGCGATCACCAGCATGGCGATGCCGTACATGATGGTCTGGTTGAGACCGAGCATGATGACGGGGAGGGCGAGCGGCAGCTTGACCTGCCACAGCATCTGCCACTTGGTGCAGCCCATGGACTGGGCCGCCTCGATCACGTTCGCAGGCAGGCTGCGAAGCCCGTGCTCGGCATAGCGGGTCGCCGGCACGATGGCATAGGCGATGATCGCCAGGAGCGCGGTGAACTCGCCGATCTTGAAGATCATGACGAAGGGAATCAGGATCACGAAGAGCGGCATGGTCTGCAGCGTGTCGTTGATCGGCCGGATGAAGGCCGACACCCGGTCGTTATGGGC
>JBPCWF010000818.1:0-13577 GCA_051009775.1 Hyphomicrobiales bacterium
AGCGCCGGCTGCGCGCGATGCTCGACCCGGAGGACGTCAACGCCCGCGCCTTCGCCGCCCAGGCCGACCGCATCGCGGCCTTCGGCGGCCGCGAGGCGCTGGAACGGCTCGGTGCGTTCAACCATACGCCGGCGCCGGACACCGAGCCGAACGGCTGACCTGCAGGCTTTGCAATCCATCATCCCGGCCAAGCACCGCGCGGGCCGCGAACCTCACGATTTGGGGAAATTGAGGCCCATGTTTTCGAACCGCTCCGGGTCCTGGCCCCATTTTTCACGCACTTTGACGAACAGGAACAGATGGACATTGTGGCCCAGCATTTCCTGGAGTTCTTCGCGCGCCGCCGAGCCTATCGCCTTGATGGTCTGGCCGTTCTTGCCGAGCGCAATCTTCTTCTGGCTGTCGCGTTCGACATAGAGCACCTGCTCGACGCGCACCGAGCCGTCCCGCAGCTCTTTCCAGCTTTCGGTCTCGACGGTCGAGGCGTAGGGCAGCTCCTGATGGAGCCTGAGGAAGACCTTCTCCCGGGTGATCTCGGCCGCCATCTGGCGCAGCGGCACATCGGCCAACTGGTCTTCCGGATAGAGCCAGGGTCCCTCGGGCATGCGTTCCGACAGGTATGCGCGCAGGTCGGCGACGCCGTCACCGTTGAGCGCCGAGATCATGAAAGTCTCATCGAAGGCGAACAGACCGTTACAGCGGGCGACGATCTCGAGCAAGGCGCTGCGCTCGATCGTATCGACCTTGTTGAGCGCCAGCGTCGCCTTGAGGCCGGTATCGGCGAGCGGGCCGATGATCTCCTCGCCTTCCTCGGCCAGGCCCTTGTGGGCATCGACGATGAGCACGATCACATCCGCATCCGCCGCACCGCTCCAAGCCGCCTCGACCATCGCCTCGTCAAGCTTGCGTTTCGGGCGGAAGATACCGGGTGTGTCGACGAATATGAGCTGGCTTGGACCCTCCACGGCAATACCGCGAAGCCGGGACCGGGTCGTCTGCACCTTGTGCGTGACGATCGCGACCTTCGAGCCGACAAGCCGGTTGAGCAGCGTCGACTTGCCGGCATTGGGCGCGCCGATCAGGGCGACCACGCCGCACCGCGGCGCCGGCGTGCTTGTGTCGTCAGTCATCGTCCCAAACGCCTTCGCGCCTCAGCATGGTCTCGGCCGCCGCCTGTTCCGCGGAGCGCTTGGAGCTGCCGACGCCGTCTGCCGGACTCTTGTCCTTGAGTGTTACGGTTATTGTGAAGGTCGGCGCGTGGTCCGGGCCTTCACGCCGTTTCACCTCGTAGGTCGGCGGTTCCAGCCCGCGCGCCTGGGCCCATTCCTGCAGCGTCGTCTTGGCGTCCTGCGGCGCGCTCCGGACTTCGTCGATCAGATCAAGCCAGTTGGTTTCGATAAACCGGCGGGCCGCGTCGAGGCCGCCATCGAGGTAGACCGCGCCGATGAGCGCCTCGCAGGCATTGCCCAGGATTGCCATCTTGGAGCGTCCGCCGGCACCGGCCTCCCCGGGGCTCATCAACAGGTAGGCGCCCAGATCGATCTTCTCGGCCACCAGCGCGCAGGTTTCCTTGCGCACCAGCGCATTGAGACGCTTTGCCAGGCCGCCTTCGTCGGTTTCGGGGAAGTGAGCGAACAGCAGGTCCGCAATGACCAGGCCCAGAACCCGGTCGCCGAGAAACTCCAGCCGCTCGAAATTGCGCGGCTTGCCCTGTCCCTGGGTGGCGCCGTAGCTCGAATGGGTCAGCGCCCGCGACAGATATTCGTCAGAAGAGAAGTTGTGCCCGATCGATGCCGCAAGCTGTTCCGGCGATTTTGCCTTTGCCGCGGCCAATCAATCCACCAGATCCAGCAGCCGGCTCCAGCGGATTGACGTCGGCCAGCGCCAGACCTGCCAGAACCGTGCACGGCCGTCGATCGAGAAGAAGATGATTTCGGCGCGGCCGACGAAGTTCTCAAGCGGCACATAGCCGACGTCTTCGAGGAAGCGGCTGTCCTGCGAGTTGTCCCGGTTGTCGCCCATCATGAAATAGTGGCCGGCGGGCACGACATATTCGCGCGTGTTGTCATCCATGCCGACGGAGTCCGAATCAATCGTCAGATAACTTACATCGTTGGGCAGGGTCTCGCGGTACCGCGTCACAGCAACGACATTGCCGCTCCTGTTGGTGTCCAAGAAGTCCTCGACCCGTTCGCGCGGAACCGGCTGCCCGTTGATGTGCAGGACGTTGTCGCGCACGAAAATACGGTCGCCGGGCAGTCCGACAACCCGCTTGATATAGTCCGTCTCGTTGTCCCTCGGCAGCTTGAACACGGCGACGTCACCGCGTTCGGGAGTGTCGCTCAGGAGGCGGCCGGAGAACAGATCCGGGCTGAACGGCAATGAATACTTGCTGTAGCCATAGCTGAACTTGGAAACGAAAAGGTAGTCGCCCACCAGGAGGGTCGACTTCATCGAGCCGGACGGAATGTTGAACGGCTGATAGAGAAATGTGCGGACCAGGAATGCGAGAATCAAGGCGTGGATGACGACCTTGACGATCTCCATCGCCCCGCTGTCACTCGATTTCTTCACCGGTCGGGCCATATGGGTCATGGGATGAGGACGCCGCAGAAATTACCAATAAACCGGGCCGCGCGCGGCCCCGCCGTTCTATAGCGGTTCGTCGTGGAATAGGCAATGAGACGTTGAAAGGCCAATGTTGCGCGGTCCGGCCGCCGGTTTTCAGCCACTTAGGCGGGCACTGCCGAGATGATCACGATGGCCTGGGCATAAGGGTGGTCGTCGGTGATGGTCAGGTGCACCACCGCCGTGTGACCATCGGGGGTCAGCCGGTCCAGATGCACGCGGGCGCCGCCGGTCAGCTGCATGGTCGGCCGTCCCGAAGGCTCATTGACGACGCCCAGGTCACGCCAGAACACACCGCGCCGAAACCCCGTGCCAAGCGCCTTGGAGCAGGCCTCCTTGGCGGCGAACCGCTTGGCATAGGATGCCGCGCGCATGCGGCGCCGGTCGGACTTTGTGCGTTCGATATCCGTGAACACACGCTCGGTGAACCGGGCGCCGAACCGATCGAGCGTCTGCTCGATGCGGCGGATGTCGATGATGTCGTTGCCGATACCGAGAATCATGTGGCCACGGCACCGCGCGCGTCATCCATCAGCGTGCGCATGCGCTCGATGGCCTCGACCAGACCGACGTAAATCGCCTCTCCGACCAGGAAATGGCCGATATTGAGCTCGATGACTTCGGGTATCGCCGCAACCGGCGCGACCGTATCGAATGCCAGGCCATGGCCGGCATGGACCTCGAGGCCGAGCGCGGCGCCGCGGCGCGACGCGTTCCTGAGCCGCTCGAGCGCGGCACCGGCAGCGTCCTGATCGCCGTCATTGTGATGTTCGCAATAGCTGCCGGTGTGTAATTCGACGATATCCGCACCCAGCGCGCTCGCCGCGGCCAGTTGCTGCTCGTCGGCATCGACGAACAGCGACACCCGGATGCCGGCATCGCGCAGCTGATTGACGTAAGGGGCCAGGTGATTGTGCCCGCCGGCGACATCGAGGCCGCCTTCCGTGGTCAGCTCCTCGCGCCGTTCCGGCACCAGGCAGCAGGCGTTGGGCTTGTGCCTGAGCGCGATGTCGAGCATCTCCTCGGTGGCCGCGATCTCGAGGTTGAGCGGCAGCGCGATCTCCGCCATGAGCGCGGAAATGTCGTCGTCGCTGATATGGCGGCGGTCTTCGCGCAGATGGGCCGTGATGCCGTCGGCGCCGGCCTCTGCCGCCATATGGGCTGCGCGCAGAGGGTCTGGATGGCGCCCGCCGCGGGCGTTGCGAATGGTTGCGACATGGTCGATGTTGACGCCGAGCCGCAACGCCGCCCCGTTATGTTCCGTCATGCATTCACCTGATTCGACGAGCCCGACTGCGGGCGGGTTGCCCGGGCCAGCCGCTCACGCCGTTTGCGCTGATAGGCAGAGACCACCAGCCTGACCGGGAAATACACCGCCGACCCGATCATGATGCCGAGCGGCAGACCGCCGATCGTCATCGGTCGGATCACCGGCCACAACTGGCTCCAGAAATCCTCCCACAAAGTTTGAGGATCGTTGAACAAGAGCCACCAGGCCGTGCCCGGCAGCTCGATCGAGATGTCCTGGTTGCCATCCATGCCGAGCAGATAGGAGCCGAACTTGAAGGTCACAATCCATATGAACGGAAAGGTGACCGGATTGCCGGCGAAGGTGCCGAAGGCCGACGCGATCAGACTGCCGCCGAGCAGATAGGCGGCAAAAAAACCGATCATGAAGTGAAAGCCCATAAACGGCGTGAACGACGCGAAAACACCGGCGGAGAAGCCGATCGCAATGGCATGCGGCGAGCCCGAAAGGCGGCTCACGCGATACCACATATAGCCGCCGGCGCGCCGCCAGCCGCCGCGCGGCCAGATCCACGACTGCAGCCGGCTTCCAAACTTCGGCTTATTTCGACGCGAAAACAGCATTAGACATCATTTGCTCAGGTTGCGGCTTCCGGGCTTGACCACGGGAATGCACGCAAGACTCTCAGGTATATTGTGTTCTTCGTAAGTCGGAATTTCAACCTCTGCCAATGCGACAAGTGGGACACTGAGCTCCGCTTTGCCTCCGGATCGGTCAATGAGGCAACAGGCGCCTGCAACCTTGCCACCCAGAGCTTCAATGGCCGCGATACACTCGCGCGACGAAAGTCCGGTGGTGACGATATCTTCAACCATCAGGCACGTTGTTCCGGGCTCGATATCGAAACCGCGCCTCAGCGTCAATGTTCCATCGACGCGCTCAAAAAAGACTGCGGGAACACCGAGTTGGCGGCCCATTTCATAACCGACGACAACGCCGCCCATGGCGGGCGACGCCACCAGGGAGATTTCGGTCCCGATTCGCTCCGAAACCTTGTCGCGCAACGCCCGGCACAGGCGCCCGGCGCGCTGCGCATCCATCATAACCCGTGCGCATTGCAGGTATTTCGGACTGTGCAGTCCCGAGGTCAGAACGAAATGGCCTTCGAGCAGCGCGCCTGCGTCCCGGAAGTCCTGCAATACCTCGTTCTCGGTCATCACTGATCCTCGGCCTTATCCGGTGATGCGGGCGACGCGGCTGACCACGCCCTTCTTCTTCAGTTCCGACATGATACGCGCCAGGTGCTTGGCATCCGCGACCTCGATTTCGATGTGCATCTCATAGAAATCGGGCGCCCGGGAGACCATGGAAAGATTCGCGATATTGCCCTCGTTCTCGCTGATGACCAGGGCGACCTGCGCCAGGGCGCCGACCTCGTTGAGCAGAGTGACGCGGATCCGCGTCGAGAACCGCTGGTCGGTGCCCTCGCCGATGTCCCAAGCGAGATCGATCCAGCGGTCGGCCTGATCGTCAAACTGCTGCAGGGCGCGCGAATGGATCGGATAGATCTCGATGCCCTTGCCCGGCGTCAGAATGCCGATGATCCGGTCTCCGGGCACGGCGCCCTCGCCCGGCGCCATGCTGATCGGCAGATCCGAATTGAGGCCGCGCACCGGGATGGCGGTGTCGCGGTCAGGCTTGCCGCGGGCACCCGGCAGGCGGATCACCTTGCTCAGATTGCTCAGACTGAGCAGGCCTGCGGCGGCGCGGCGCTTGAGCGGCTTGGGCAGATCCTCGCCGTCGCGGTCGATCGCCTTGATGACTTCGGAGATGCCGAACTCGCCGCGGCCGATGCTGGCATAGAGGTCCTCGATATGCTGCAGGCCGAGCCGGCCCACCGCCTTTTCGATTTCCTGGTCGTCGTGCTCGCGGCCCTGCTTCTTCAGCGTGCGTTCCAGGATCTCCTTGCCGAGCCCGGCATATTGGTGGCGCACCGCCTCGCGGGTCGCCCGCCGGATCGCCGAGCGCGCCTTACCGGTGACCGCGAAGGATTCCCAGGCCGCCGGCGGCACCTGGGCATCGGAGCGGATGATCTCGACCTCGTCGCCGTTCTCCAACTCGCTGATCAGGGGCGCATGGCGGCCGTTGATGCGGCAGCCGACGCAGGAATTGCCGATATCCGTATGCACGGCATAGGCGAAGTCGATCGGCGTGGCGCCGCGCGGCAGCGCGATCAGATGACCGTTCGGCGTGAAGCAGAACACCTGATCGTGGAACAACTCAAGCTTGGTGTGCTCGAGAAACTCCTGCGGCGTGTCGCCCTCCGACAGAAGGTCGACGAGACGGCGCAGCCAGCGGTAAGCGTTCGATTCCTTGGACAGCGGAACGGCGCCGGCGTGGCCGTTGCCCTTGGCCTCCGGGGCACCGGCGTTGGCCGCGTCCTTGTAAAGCGCATGGGCGGCGACCCCCTTCTCCGCCACTTCATGCATCTCGTGGGTGCGGATCTGCAGCTCGACACGCTTGTGGTGGGGGCCGACGACGGTCGTGTGAATCGAGCGGTAGTCGTTCTGCTTGGGGGTGGAGATGTAATCCTTGAACCGGCCGGGGACCACCCGCCAGCTCTGATGCACCAGGCCAAGCGCCTGATAACACTGGTCGACCTCGTCGACGATCAGCCGGAAAGCGTAGATGTCGGAAAGCTGGCCGAGCGAGATCTGCTTGCGGTCCATCTTGCGCCAGATCGAGTGCGGCCGTTTCTCGCGCCCCTTGACCACGGCGGTCGGTATATCGGCCTGCAGCCTTTCCTTCAGGGCGCTTTCGATCTCCACGATGACATTGCCGCTTTCTTTTCTCAGCGTCTCCAGACGCTGCATGATGGTGTTGCGCGCATCCGGGTTGAGCACCTCGAAGGACAGGTCCTCCAGTTCGTCGCGCATTTCCTGCATGCCCATGCGGCCGGCGAGCGGCGCATAGATGTCCATGGTCTCCTCGGCGATCCGGCGGCGCTTGTGTACGGGCACGTGTTCCAGGGTGCGCATGTTGTGCAGGCGGTCGGCGAGCTTGACCAGCAGCACCCGGATGTCGTTCGAAATCGCAACCAGGAGCTTGCGCAGGTTCTCCGCCTGCGCCGCCTCCTTGGACACCAGATCGAGGCGTTTGATCTTGGTCAGCCCGTCGACAAGAGCGCCGATCTCATCGCCGAACATGTCGTCGATCTCGGCCCTGGTCGCTTCGGTGTCCTCGATGGTGTCGTGCAGAAGCGCCGCGACGATGGTCGCATCGTCGAGCTTGAGCTGGGTCAGGATCGCGGCGACTTCCAGGGGATGCGAGAAATAAGGATCGCCGGAGGCGCGGGTCTGGTGGCCATGGGCACGCATGGCATAGACATAGGCGCGGTTGAGCAGAGCCTCGTCCGCGCCCGGGTCGTATGCCGTGACCCGTTCGACCAGTTCATACTGACGCATCATCTGGCGTCACCCATGCGCACCGCGCTCATTCATTCAGTAAAGTAAAACGGCTGGAGAGCTTTTGCCCGCCAGCCGCAGGACGCCGGAACCGGCGCCGGAAAACTCCCGAGATCCGTCAATAGCCGGATCTGGATCCACCCGAGTCGGAAGGGGCCAGGCCTTCGAGGCCGCGCAGCAGATCCTCCTCGGTCATGCGATCGAGCGCCGCGTCTTCCTCGAGACCCGGCTGGGCCTCGGTCTCGCCGAGCAAGGCGGCGGAGCCGTCCGTCGGCAGCATGGGCACGACATCGGGCTCGGGCTCGTCGACTTCCACATGCTTCTGCATCGAGTGAATGAGATCTTCTTCGAGATCGTCCTTGTCGATCGTCTCCTCGGCAACCTCGCGCAGCGCGACGACCGGATTCTTGTCGTTGTCGCGGTCGACCGTGAGGGGCGCACCCTGAGAAATCGCCCGTGCCCGGTGGCTTGCGAGCAAGACCAGATCGAACCTGTTCGGAACCTTGTCTACACAATCTTCGACAGTGACGCGCGCCATGCCGCTCGTCTCCTTGTTCGTGGCTGAGAACCATGAGTGATTTGCGCCCTATTTAGGCCGATGACGCCGCGAACGCAAGCATCAAGGACGCCAAATTAACCTGTATTCGTTAACTATTCGGCCGGATTGCCCGGCACCGGCCGGCCGCGGCGGCGCGGCTGCAAATCGGTCAGGACAATGATGGCGACCCCTTCCAGCACGATGCCGCCGCCGAGCAGAACGATGAGGGTGGGCTCCTCGCCGAGCAGCACGATGCTCTCCAGCACCACCAGAACCGGCAGCAGCAGCAGAACCGGCATGACCCGGGACACCGGATTGCGCGACAGGACGCTGTACCAGATGCCGTAGCCGAGCGCGGTCATGACGAAGGCCAGATAGAACACGGTGCCCCAGCCTTTCCAGGTCGCCGCCTGAAGCGCCGCGATCTGGCCGTCCTCGATCAGAAGCGATCCGAGCAGCATTTGCGGACCGGCAAAAACGCCGACCCAGGCGATCAGAGAAAATCCGCCGACGGCGCCGTCGAGCCGCTTGACCATGATCTGGCCGATTGCCCACATGAGGGCGCCGGACGCGGTCAGCAGCATCCAGAACACTTGGCCTTCGAATTTCGGCTGGCCGGCGATGATGATGACGCCGAGGAAGGCGAGCGCCATGCCGACGGTACGCGCCAGTCCGGGCCGGTCGCGCAGGACAACCGCGGCAATCAGCACGCCGAACGGCACTTCAAGCTGCACCACGATGACCGCCAGCGAGGCGTCGAGTTCTTTGAGACCGTAGAACGTCAGGCCGTACTGCAATGTGGCGCTGACCAGCGCGACCCAGAAGACGTCGAGATACCGGCCGGTCGGCCGCTCGACGAACCAGACCAGGACCAGCGCCGTCAGGCTGAACCGCAATCCCATCAGCAGCAGCGGCGGCAGCTCGACCATGCCCGCCTTGGCGAAGGTAAAGCCCAGGCTCCAGAGGAGCGGCACACTGAGCGCCAGCAGCAGGTCGCGAAGAGGCATCGTCGAAGATCCCGGCGGAAGGGATCGAACGGTGACGTGCCGACCGTTTCAATGCAACACAAAAAAGCGGGCCGGAACGGACCGGCCCGCAAGGATTTAGCGCTCGAAATGTCGTCAGTCGGTGACCACGACCAAGGTCCCGACCTTCACCCGCTTGTAGAGATCGATCACGTCGGCATTCATCATGCGGATGCAGCCGCTCGACATCGCCCGTCCGATCGTGTGTCTCGCATTGGTGCCGTGGATGCGATAGAGCGATGCGCCGAGATAAAGCGCGCGCGCGCCCAGCGGATTGTTCGGGCCGCCGGGCATATATTCCGGCAGGTGCGGTTCGCGCTTGCGCATCTCGGGCGGAGGGGTCCAGCCCGGCCATTCCGCCTTGCGCGAAATGCGCGAACGGCCCGACCATTCGTAGCCCCTGCGGCCAACGCCCACGCCGTACCGCAGGGCCTTGCCCTCGCCCAGCACCAGATAGAGCTTGCGCGCTCCGGTATCGATGATGATCGTGCCCTTGCGATGCTTCGTCTTGTACTTCACTTCGCGCTTGCCGCTGTAACGTCGCGTGAAGGTGGCGCCCTGGCCGGTGTCCACGGTGAAGTTAAAACGAGTGCCGGCTCCGACGTCAGGCGCCGCAAACACACCCAGCCCAAAGGCCGACGCAATCAGCGCAATAATTGACCGCCGCATGACTATTCTCCCTGAAATGGCACGCATGTTCAAAGACATAACGAGTGCCGCATTCCGAACACAAAGTCAAACCTATCCGGGTCGATTTCGGCGGAAGGTTGCGAATTTGCCACACCGCCGGGACGGCGGCCACGAGATCAGCGCACGATTACCCGCGTTCCGACGCGGACCCGCCGATAGAGGTCGATCACATCGGCATTCATCATGCGGATGCAGCCGCTCGACATGGCGCGGCCGATCGAGCGTTTGTTGTTGGTGCCGTGGATCCGGTAGAGGCTGGCGCCGAGATAAAGCGCCCGCGCGCCCATCGGATTGTCCGGTCCGCCGGGCATGAATTTCGGCAGTCCGGGATGACGCGCATGCATCTCTGCCGGAGGGGTCCAGCTCGGCCACTCTGCCTTGCGCGACACACTGCTGGTGCCCGACCATTCGAAGCCCTCGCGGCCGACCCCGACGCCATACCTGATGGCCCGCCTGTTGGGCAGGACATAGTACAGACGCCGCTCTGAGGTATCGACAATGATGGTGCCCGGTGCCTGCCCGCCATCATAGCGCACCGTCTCGCGTTCGACCGCTCCGTAGCGGGCTTTCGACACGCCCAGACGTTCGTTGAAAAACTCGTCGTCTTCAAAATCCGCCTGAGCGTGCGGCGGCGCAAGCAGCGCCAATACCAGAAAGACGGTTTGAAGTCGCAATAGCCCGTACATCCTCGCAACGTTCAACTGAGTGGATAGCGCTGTGCGCCGGTCGCCCGTTCTGCCGACCATCGCTCGCACGGCGCCATGACGTTTACGTGACAAACCCCGTTCTCCCCACCTGACATTGCCGGTCACAAGGACCCGAGCACCGCGCCCTGACGCTGAACGCCGAGCCGCCGGAGCATTGCGGACGGGCTCTGGCCCGTCACCGGATGATGCCAGCCGGGCGCGATCTCTTCCAGCGGAACCAGCACGAAGGCGCGCTGCTCGATACCCGGGTGCGGCAGGACAAGCGGCGCACGGGCCGCCATTGCCGCCGACCCGGTGCCCCGGTTCATGATCACGCCGTGATAGGCCAGGAGATCGATATCGAGCGTGCGCGGTCCCCAACGCTGATGGCGCCGGCGCCCGCCCAAGCGTTCGATGCGGTGGCAGCGGGCAAGCAGCGCGAGCGGCGGCAGATATGTCTCCACCGCGACCACCGCATTGGCGAATTCCGGTTGCGCGGTGCGGCCGAGCGGCGCCGACAGCAGAAACCCGGAGCGCAGCGCGATCCGGATGCCCTCGCGCTCGAGAGCCTCCAGCGCCCCCGCCAGCATGTCCGCCGGCGGCCCCCAGGGTCCGGGCAGGTTGCTACCGAGGCCCAACAATATCATCGCAAAGGCAACCTAGAATTGGCATTGTCATTCCGGACGTGTAATATCCATACATACATCTATGGCACCAGCCAGCCGGTGCGACGTGTCCATTAGCGGCGATGTCGATTTCTCGATAGCAAAAATTACTTGTACGGCCGGTCGCGGCAGCCCGTCGATATTCGGAAAGGAATAGTTTCATGCAGTTTCATCCCAACGAGCGTGTCGCGCTCTTTATCGACGGCGCGAACCTCTATGCAACCGCAAAAGCGCTGAATTTCGATATCGATTACAAGAGACTTCTGGCGCTGTTCCAGACCAAGGGCCGCCTGATCCGCGCGCTGTACTACACCGCCCTGATCGAGGAACACGACTATTCGCCGATCCGCCCGCTGATCGACTGGCTGGATTACAACGGTTATTCCATCGTCACCAAACCCGCCAAGGAATTCACCGACGCCTCCGGCCGCCGCAAGATCAAGGGCAACATGGACATCGAGCTGGCCGTCGACGTGATGGAGATGATCGCGCATCTGGACCACATCGTGCTGTTCTCAGGCGACGGCGATTTCCGCAGCCTGGTGGAGGTGGCGCAACGCCGCGGCCGGCGGGTCACGGTGGTCTCGACCATGGCGACCAAGCCGCCCATGGTGGCCGACGAGCTGCGCCGCCAGGCCGACCAGTTCGTCGACCTTGTCGACATGGAGGACGAAATCGGCCGCGCCCGCAGCGAGCGCGATCAACGCGATCAGCGCGACCAAAGCGAAGACGACGTTCAGTACGAAGACGAATATGACGAGTACGAAGACGTCTGACCGGTCGCGGCGGTCGTTCGGCACCGACATGACACCGGCCGAGCCCGCGCCCGACTGCAGCCTCTGTCCGCGCCTGGTGGACTTCAGAACCGAGAACCGCGCGCAGTATCCCGACTTCTTCAACGGCGCCGTGCCGTCGTTTGGCCCGGATACGGCACGCCTGCTGATCGTCGGGCTGGCGCCCGGCCTCAAAGGCGCGAACCAGACCGGCCGGCCGTTCACCGGTGATTATGCCGGCGACCTGCTCTATGCCACGCTGACCAAGTTCGGCTTTGCCCAGGGCACCTATGCGGCGCGGCCCGATGACGGGCTGAGCCTGACCGACTGCATGGTGACCAACGCGGTGCGCTGCGTGCCGCCGCAGAACAAGCCAATCGGCTCGGAAATCAATCAGTGCCGCGCCTTTCTGACCGCGCGGATCGGCAGTCTGCCCCGGCTCAGCGCGTTGGTGGCGCTCGGCCGGATCGCCCACGATGCGGTGCTCAGGAGCCACGGACACAGGATCTCCGCATTCAAGTTCGGCCACGGCGCCGCGCACGACCTCGGCGGGGTCACGCTCTTCGACAGCTATCACTGCTCGCGCTACAACACCAACACCAGGCGGCTTACGCCGGAGATGTTCGAGGCGGTGTTCGCCCAGGTCCGGCGGCATTTGGACGCGTAGATTTTCCGTAGCGGCAGGTGATATTGGCCCGCAACCGACATTCCCCTTTACCCCCCGAAAGGAAGACAAGCGATGAAAGGTGACCAAGACGTCCTGAAGGACCTGCAGACGGCGCTCACCATGGAGTTCACGGCCGCCCACCAGTACATGCTTCACGCCCATGTACTTGAGGATTGGGGCCTTGACCGTCTGGGCGCCAAGATGCGCGAGGAGATGCAGGAGGAAATGGGCCATGCCCAGCAGTTCATGACCCGCATCATGTTCCTCGACGGCGAACCGGACGCCCAGTCGATGAATTCGGTCGCCCGCTCCCAGTCGCTCAAGGACATGTTCGAGGCCGACCTGCGCGACGAAATCGAAGCGCGCGGTTTCTACACCAAGGCATCGAACCGGGCGCATGAGGCGGGCGACATCGGCACGCGCGACATGTTCGCCGCCATCGCGCTCGACGAGGAAGGCCATATCGAATGGCTGGAGACCCAGCTTGCCCTGCTGGAGCGCATGGGCGAGCCCGGCTTCTACCAGCTCTATGCCAGCGGCGGCGGCGAGGCGGAGGCCGAGTAACGGCGCCCCACCGAAAGCGCGAATGTCAGATCGGGTGGTCGCGCAGCCAGGCGCAGACCTCTTCGGCGTGGCCGTCAGGTGGAAACACCGGATAGAACACGTGCTCGATCCGCCGGTCCCGGATCACCATGGTGTGGCGCTTGAGGAGCCGCATGCCGCCGGCCTCGAAGGTCGGCAGGGTGAGCGCGTCGGCGAGCGCGAACTCCGCATCGCTCAGGATCTCGAACGGCAGGTGCAGGCGCTCCACCACCTCGCTCTGATAGGCCGTGGTCTGGGTCGACAGGCCGAACACATCGGCGCCGAGCGCCTTGAGCTCGGCATGGTGGTCGCGGAAGGCGCAGGCCTCGGGCGTGCAGCCGCGCGCGCCGGGAATCATGTCCCAGTCGTCGCTCGGCAAGGTCCCGTCCGGCTGGCCGGTCATGGGATAGGCATAGACCACGGTGCGGCCGGGAAGTTCGGAGAGTGTGACGTCGCGGCCGCCGGTCGACGGCAGCGTGACGGCCGGCATGTCGTGACCGAGCAGGTGCGCAGCGGCGCCATCGTCCCGCGGCCGCGGCAGGTTGTCGGGAAGGCTTTGCAGGTTGGTCATGAGCACCCCCATAAGTTGCCGTGTGGTTCGCCACTTGGT
>JBPCWF010000819.1:0-3754 GCA_051009775.1 Hyphomicrobiales bacterium
CGACGACCGATGCGATCACGCCGCCGCGGTGGATATCGCCGACCAGCACCACCGGCACGCCGGCGGCATGGGCGAACCCCATATTGGCGATATCGCCGTCGCGCAGGTTGATCTCCGCCGGGCTGCCGGCACCTTCGACCAGGACCAGATCCGCGTCATCGCCCAAGCGGCCGAAGCTCTCCAGGATATCAGGCAGGAAGCCCTCGCGTTCCGCCATGAACCGGCGGGCATCCAGGGTCGCGACTCGGCGCCCGCGCAGGATCACCTGGGCGCCTGAATCGGTCTCCGGCTTGAGCAGGAGTGGGTTCATGTCGACGGTGGGATCGAGCCCGCAGGCGCGCGCCTGCAGCGCCTGGGCGCGTCCGATCTCGCCGCCCTCAACCGTCACCGCCGCATTGTTCGACATGTTCTGCGGCTTGAACGGACGGACCTTCAGGCCGCGCCTTGAATAGGCGCGGGCCAGACCCGCCACGATCAGCGACTTGCCGACATCGGAGCCCGTGCCCTGGACCATCAGGGCGGCGGTCACGAGGCGGCCTCGATGTCGATGATATGGGCGTAGGAGCCCATCACACTGCCGCGCCGGAGGCCGGTGGCGCCGATATCGCGGCCGGCGGAATCGCGCGCCGTGAACAACGCGTCCCCTTCGCCCTGCCATTCGACGGTCGAATAGTGGAATTCGTGGCCGCGCAGGCCTTGCGGCAACGGCAGCGCGCCGTCATGACGCAGGTAACGGTAGCCCAGATGAAGCTTGCGCCTGGCGAAACTGGTGCCGAGCGGCAGAAGGCCGACCATGTCGTGGCGCTCGCCGTCGGCGTCGATCACCGCCTCGCCCAGCACCATGAAACCGCCGCACTCGCCATAGACCAGCGCGCCGCGGTCCGCGGCGGCGCGCATACCGTCCTTGAACGCATGGTTGCCGGAGAGCAGGCCGGCATGAAGCTCCGGATAACCGCCCGGCAGGAAGACTGCATCCGCGCTTTCGTCCGGCGCCTCGTCGGCGAGCGGTGAGAACGGCACGATCTCCGCCCCCGCGCGGCGCCAGGCGTCGAGCAGGTGCGGATAGGTGAAGCCGAAGGCCCGGTCGAGGCCGACGGCGATGCGCTGGCCGAGCGGCGGGATGGGGCCGGCGGGCTCACCGGCAATCGCGAACGGTGCGGCAAGGTCCACGAGCCGTTCCAGATCGACCGCCCCCTCGACCAGCTTGGCGGCCTGGCGCAGGAAGGCTTCGAGATCGGGATGCTCGGCCGCCTGGACCAGGCCCAGATGGCGCGACGGCACGTCGAGCGAAGGCATGTTGGGCACGGCGCCGACCACGGGCACGCCCATATCCTCGACCACATGGCGGATCATGTCGGCATGGCGCGGGCTGCCGATCCGGTTGAGGATCACGCCGCCGATGCGGCAATCGTCGCGGAAGGTGGCGAAGCCCTTGATCACGGCGGCGGCGGACTGGCCCTGGGTCCTGACGTCGAGCACGAAGATCACCGGCAGGCCGAGCGTTGCGGCGACGTCTGCGGTCGAGCCCTGTCCCGACTCCGATCCGTCGAACCGACCCATGACGCCTTCGACCACGGCGAGTTCGGCGCCTTCGGTCGCGGTCTCGACCAGGGCGCGCATCAGGCCCGGCCGCATGGCCCAGCCGTCCAGGTTGAAGCAGACCCGGCCGCTGGAGGCTTCATGGAACCTCGGGTCAATGTAGTCCGGCCCGACCTTGGCCGAGACCACGCTTTGCCCGCGATCGGCGAGCGCGCGCAGGAGCCCCAGGGTCACGATGGTCTTACCGGAACCAGACGATGGCGCGGAGACGACAATGCCCCGGGCGTCACCCAATGCGGTTTTCCCGAATGCTTTCGACATACCAGTCGAGGTTTTCCCGAAAATCGATCACATGACCGACAACGACGACCGCGGGCGTCGGCAGGCCCTTGGTCTCGACCAGCTCCGCGACCCCGGCCAATGTGGTCTCGTGCACCTGCTGATCGGGCAGGGAGGCGTGGGACACGATGGCGATGGGATCGTCGGCGGCGCGGCCGCCCTCGATCAGTTTTGCCGCGATGTCGCCGAGGTTCTTGACCGCCATATACATGACGATCACCGGCGACGCGGTGGCAAGCGCGCCCCAGTCGACGCCGGCCGGTACCTGGCCGTTGGAATCGTGGCCGGTGAGGAAGATGACCGAGTGATTGACGTCGCGGTGGGTCGCCGGGATGCCGGCATAGGCGAGCCCGCCGATGCCCGAGGAGATGCCCGGCACGATGCGGAACACGATGCCCGCACGGGCGAGCATCTGGCATTCCTCGCCGCCGCGGCCGAAGATGAAGGGGTCGCCGCCCTTGAGCCGCAGGACCCGCTTGCCGGCGTCCGCAAGCTCGATCAGCTTCAAGGAAATGTCACGCTGTTTGGAGGACGGTTTGCCGCCGCGCTTGCCGGCATATTCGATCAACGCGCCGGTGCGCACCCATTGCAGAATGCGCGGATCGACCAGGGCGTCATAGACCACCACATCGGCGTTCTGAAGGGCATAATAGCCGAGCACCGTCAAGAGGCCGGGCGCACCCGGCCCGGCGCCGACAAGCCAGACGGTTCCGGGCTCGAAGACCGGAAACGGTTCGCCGTCGAGCCGGGCGAATCCGGTCTCCCGGGCGTCCGGATCGGCCCAGCCGAGATGGTCCTGCGAACGGTTGATCGTCATAGGGTTCGCGGTGCTCTTTGTCGTCCTCGATAGCCCCGTGTATACAGGCGGATTATGGCCCAGACCAGAGACCAAGACACGTCTAAACTGAAGCGCGGCTGGACCACCGGCGCTTGCGCAACTGCGGCCACTCGCGCGGCATATGCGGCACTTCTGACCGGTCGGTTCGAGGACCCGGTGACCATCACCCTGCCCAAGGGCGAGACGCCGGCATTCGCGCTTGCGCTGGAAGGCAAAGGAGAGGGATGGGCCCAGGCCGGCATCGTCAAGGATGCCGGCGACGACCCGGACGTGACCCACGGCGCGCTGGTGATCGCGACCGTGCGGCAGGGAGCTGCCGGGACGGGCGTCACCTTCAAAGCGGGAGAAGGGGTCGGCATGGTGACCCTGCCGGGTCTGCCCGTACCCGCCGGCGAGCCCGCGATAAACCCCGTGCCGCGCAGGATGATGGGCGCGGTGATTGCCGAACTGGCGCAAGCGCATGAAGACGCGGGCGACGTGGAGATCGAGATCTCCATCCCCGGCGGCGAGGCGCTGGCCGCCAAGACCTGGAACCCGAGGCTCGGCATCGAAGGCGGCCTCTCGATCCTCGGCACCACCGGCATCGTCCATCCGTTCTCCTGCTCGGCCTGGATCCATTCGATCCACCGGGGCATCGACGTGGCCCGCGCCGAAGGCCTGGCCCATGTGGCGGGATCGACCGGCTCGACTTCGGAAGCCGCGGTCCAGACGCTTTACGGCCTGCCCGACCACGCGCTGCTCGACATGGGCGACTTCGCCGGCGGCATGCTGAAATACCTGCGCAACCATCCGGTGCCCAGGGTCACCGTGGCAGGCGGCTTCGGCAAGCTCACCAAGCTCGGCCAGGGCATGCTCGATCTCCACTCGGGGCGCAGTCAGGTCGATTTCGACTGGCTGGCGGAGCGGGTTGCCGAGCTTGGCGGATCGCTGGAGCTTGTTGACCGGGCGAAGAGCGCCAACACCGCGGCACAGGTGCTGCAGGAAGCGCAGGCGGACAGAGTGCCGCTGGCCGATCTGGGGGCGCAGAAGGCACTGGAA
>JBPCWF010000820.1:0-4263 GCA_051009775.1 Hyphomicrobiales bacterium
GCGGTCTTGAAGACGGGCAGGTCGTCGAGGCTCCGCCAGCCGTCGTCGAACGGCGTCTTGGCGAATTTCTCATAGCGGCCCGACAGGTTCGACAAGGTGCCCCGGCCGCGCCGCACCGCATGCGGCATGGAGCGTTCTTCGGAACTGAAGTCGACCCGCGTGTCGCCGTGCAGATGAGGCATGTGTCCTTGGTTCGGCATGGTCCGAACATAGGATATGAAAGAGAACATAACAAGAACAAATTGCCGCGACTCTGCGCACACTTGCCAGTGCGGGATGGATGGGTAAGGTGCGCGCAACATGCTGAGCGTTGTCATTCCAACATTGAACGCGGGCCGGTCGCTGGCGACCTGCCTGTCGGCTCTGGTGCCGGGCTCGGTTGCAGGCCTGATCAAGGACGTGGTCATCGTCGACGGCGGATCGGACGATGAGACCACCATGATCGCGGATGCCACCGGCGCCGAGGTCGTGCACAGCCGCAAGGGCCGCGGCCATCAGCTGGCCCAGGGCGCCACGGCGGCGCGCGCCGACTGGCTCCTGTTCCTCCATGCCGATACGGTGCTCGAAACCGGCTGGGAGCGGGAGGTGCGCGATTTCATGGACCAGGCGGCCGAGCAGGGCGACATCAAGCGCGCCGCCTCGTTCCGCTTCAAGCTCAACACGCGCGGGCCAAAGGCGCGCCTGCTCGAACGCCTCGTGGCGATGCGCTGCGCCGTCCTGGCGCTGCCCTTTGGCGACCAGGGCCTGCTCATCTCCAGGCGGCTCTATGACGAGATCGGCGGCTATGCCGAACTGCCGCTGATGGAGGATGTCGACATCATCGGCCGGATCGGCCGGCGCCGGCTCACGGTCCTGCGCCACGTGGCGCTGACCAGCGCCGAGCGCTACGCCCGCGACGGCTTCGTTTTGAGGTCCTTGCGGAACTTCGCCTGCCTGACGCTCTATTACCTGCGCGTGCCGCCGCGGGTCCTGCTCAGGATCTACAATGCATGAAGGCCCTGGCCTTCTCTCCTCAACTGGTCATCATGGCGAAGGCGCCGGTGGCGGGCACGGTCAAGACCCGGCTGGCGAAAACCATCGGCGTCGGTGAGGCGACCTGTTTCCACCGCGCCATGACGGAGCGCGCCGTGCGCCGCCTGACGCGGACCCGGCGCTGGAGGAGCTGTCTCGCTGTCGCGCCCGACCGCTTCGCGGCGCATCCGGTCTGGCCCGAAGGCATCGACATCGTGCCCCAGGGGCCGGGCGATCTCGGCCGCCGCATGGGCCGCCTGTTCGAGACCCTGCCGCCGGGGCCTGTGGTCATCATCGGCAGCGACATCCCGGACATCACGCCGGCCGACATCGCCGCCGCATTCAGGGCGCTGGGGAGCAATGACGCCGTGCTGGGTCCGGCGGCCGACGGCGGCTACTGGCTGATCGGCCTCAAGCGGATGCCGCGCGTGCTCAAACCGTTTCCGGGCGTGCGCTGGTCGTCCCCGGACACCCGCGCCGATACTCTGGCAAATCTGGAAGGCGCCCGGGTCGCCCTGCTGCGTGAACTGGACGACATCGACACAGCCGAAGACTACCGAACGTGGCGGGCGGGGATGGGGGCGGGTCAGTGAGCGTTTTTACCGTCAGGGTCTCTAGCCGTTGCCGGCGACTTTGCCTCTATCAGCACCTTCCATTTGTCATGAATTTCGAGAATTTTTTTTTTTCGGAATAGAAGATATCGATGACGGGCGAGTTCCTCGAGGTACCAGAGCCATTGGGTTCCATCGCCATCATCATAGGATTTCCAAAGCTGCGACACCGAGTAGACAAAGCTCGGATTCAGACCAAGTACGAAATCCCTGTTTTCCGAAATCTGCTCGATTATCCGCTGATGCAGGAACGATTTTTGAAGGTGTGCCGTCCACGGCTCCTCGCCAACGGGCTCCTCTGGTCTCGGACCGATCTCTTCGAGCTCCCGTCCAGCCAATCGCCTGAACCGGCGACACCGGTACCATGACTCGATGGGAGACCACACAATGGCAAGAAGACCTAACGCGACGGGAATGCCGACGACGTCGAGTACGTCTTTCCAGGTAGTGAATCCGCTCGTCATTTGATTGCTTTCGACGGTTCGGAAAAGAAGTTCCAGAGCGTGATGGTTCGCAGTCGGTACGAACGACGCTGCCGGTTGCCTGGGCCACTTGGGCGCATTGAACCTTGCCGTTACAGTGCATTTTACGGGAAGGCGAAAAACCGTCTATGAAAAGCATCACGTTCCGTCGACTGCACCACTCGGGCGCCATTCCAGGCGGTAGGCAAGCTGGCTCATGGCAACACGCCGCACGATTATCCGGAATGTACTGCGGTTGATCGGCATTCTTGCTGTGGCCGCCGTCACCGGCCTCTGGCGCGTGTTCAGGCCGCTGCCGGACGAAAAGGTCCATGTCACAGAGGCGGCGCTCGCAAAACTGGCAGAACTGGGCGCGCGACCGAAATATGTCGACGAGCCCGGCACCATCTATAACGGAATGCGGCCCGAACACGTTCGCCTGACGGCGCAGGCCCAGTTGAACGACCTCATACAAAGACTGAGCAGCGGCCTCCAAGAGAAGCCGTCGAAGAGGTTCGTTCTCGAAGAATTTTCAAGAACACTGGCTCAATTCGAACCGTGGGATACCGAGGATCGCGAGCGCGTATGCCGTTACCTGATGGAAATCATGGATATTCTCGGCATCGAGAGCTCGGACGGCGTGCTCAACCGCTGGCTCTACGGATGGTTGCTCGGGACATTAACGTCGCAAGGGCGCCTGTCTGAGTGACCCGCTTTTCGGCCTGCTCGGCCCGTTGCCTACAGCCCCGGCTGCCTCACTTCACAACATTGAACCGCCGGACCTGCGACACCGACCCGTCGTGATAGGTGAGCTGCACGCTCATGGCGGCGGTCGCGGTCGGAATGTTCATGTAGATCTTCGCATTTTCCGGCACCGCGTGCGGATTGGTCCGGTCGCAGGGCGGCAGCGGCCAGACCGTGTCCGGGGCGCCGTCGTTCAGCCCATAGCGTATTTCCTTGATGCCGCAGCGGTAGCTGATCAGATGGGTGAAGTAGACGGTCAGACCTTCCCATTCGCGGAATGATATCCAGGCGGTCCAGAGCTGCTCGAGGATTTTCTTCTGCCCATCGGCGAGAGCGCCGTCCGGGTTGAAGTTGACCGGGAAGACAGCCGCCTGCTCGCCGCGCTTGTCGCGCCAGGTCACATAGAGGGTTGCCGGCTTCTGATCTCCGGGCATCACGAAATTGGTCTTGGGCATGCGCTGCCCCGTGCGCTGGTCCAGATGGTCGTGGAAGCCGGGATCCTGAAATTCTCCGTCTTCGCCGATCCGGTAGCCGAACTGGGTCGCGGCCTCGGGCAGCGACACGTTCACCTGCCAGCCTGCGTTCGAGCGGGAGAAGTTGACCAGGGGTTTGGCTGTCCCCGGCGGCAGGGCGGCAAGCCTCTTCTCGGGCTCCGGCAGAACGCTCGGACCGCCGCCTTCCTCAAGCGATGTGATGCTGCCCTTGAGCGTGGCGTCTTCCGGCGCCAGGTAGAGATCGCCGATGATCTGGTCGTAATAGGCCGGCGTCTGCTCATGCCCGACCTTGAGGGCGAGTTTCCTGACCTGCGCCTGCGTGCGTTTGGCGATCTGCACCATGGAGAGCTCCGGCTTGGCCAGCTCAACCAGCAGGGTTCGCGTGAACACCGAGTTTTCATGGGGATCGCTGTCGCCCAGCCGGTCGAGCGCCGCCTGTCCGGACCCGGCCGAATACAAGACGAACATGCCTTCCGACGGCGACATGCGCGCCAGTCCCCGCGATCCCGAAAGGCTGCGCTTGCCCTTCACCGCGAAGGGATTGTCGCGGCAGGCATCGAGGATCATCACCGCCGTCGCAGCACCCTTCTCGCGCATCCGGTCGGCAAGACCGTTGGCGGCGAAGGCGGCGTCGCGCACAAGGCCTTCCTCTCCGGGCCCCGCCTCGGGCACATCCACGGGGAGCAGGTAATTGGTCCCCTGGATCGCAAAGCCGTGGCCGACGCAGCACAGGAGCGCCGTGTCGCCCGGACCGCTTTTCTGCTCGAACTCGTTGAGCGCGCGGCTCATCGCCCGGCGCCCGACATCGTTGGCCGAAATCACGTCGAAGCCGAGCTTGGTCAATACCCCGGCCACCTCCCGTGCGTCGTTGCGTGCCTTCTGGAGCGCCGGCACTCCCTCATAGCTGTCGTTGCCGATCACCAGCGCCACACGCTTCTCCGC
>JBPCWF010000821.1:0-7113 GCA_051009775.1 Hyphomicrobiales bacterium
GCCCTCAAAGCCAAGCAGCCGGCGATGTCCGGACAGGCATCCGGCTCCACCGCAAGTCTCAGGTCGCGATGCGCAATGCGAGATAGGGCGTAAGGTTGAAAACGATTACCGCAATTTTGAAATAGGCCAGGTACTTGATGTAGATCGGCCGTAGCTCCTCTTTGGGGATCGAAAACATCCGTGCATGGGTCTCCGCAACCCAGTCGCGCAGGAGCATGAGCCACGCCGTGGCGAACAGCAGAAACGCGACGTTGATGACCGTGCACCAGCCGAGGAAAGAGGTGATCTGTTCGAGGGTCATCATGATAGCTGCCAAACTGCATAAACGCTGAACGGATGTCGAGCGCTCAAGTCCGAACCTGCAATCGGGGTTGCGGGCGTTTTTGCCTGCCAACCACGCTTCGGTGGGTTCGGCAAGTGTTGATGGCACGGCAGACAATACCCGAGGGTTGCCAGGCGAAAACCGGCAATGGCCTTTAGGAAACTCTTATTGCTGTCGGGCTAGGATACGAAGACCGACTGCAGTCTGGGAGTTTCTGTCGTGACTGAGTTTTTCTGGCGGTTCATAAGAGGTTTTACCCGGCCGATTTCCGAATTTGCGGGAAAAGCGGGGCTCTTTTTCGTGGTCGTCGGTCCGATGGCAATGTTCGTGGACTTCTGGAGAGCTCTGCTGATCTGTGCGCTCGGTTGCCTTCTTCTCGCAATTTCATACTGCACGTGGCCGACGCCATCACGCGGCCGTTAGAGCATCGTTCCTTCAGATTGACCCATGTGATGACGCCGGCGACCGCATCTCCCGCGGGGTGCGGCCGGTCATGCGCTTGAAGGCGGTGCTGAAGGCGCTCTGGTTTGCGTAGCCCAGCAGGAACGCGGTCTGGTTGAGACTGAGCTCGGGCTGGCGGAGATACTTCAGGGCGAGCTCGTAACGAAGCTTGCCGAGGATCTCCGAAAAGCTCGTGCCCGCCTCGGCAAGGCGGCGAACGAGACTGCGCTCGCTCATACCCAGCTCGCTCGCGACGATCTTGGCCTTGGCCTGGCCTCTCGGCAGCAGATCGACGATGCAGCGCTCCAGCCTGGTCATGTGCCCGGGCGCGATGCGGGCCCGTTTCTCCAGGACCTCGTCGCAATGAGCCGTAAGGATCTTCAAAAGCCGGTCGTCCGCGCTCTCGATCGGCAGGGCCACGTCGTCACGGTTGAGGACGATCTGGTTTCGGTTCCGGCCGAACACCACCGGGCAGCCGAGGAACCGCTCGTGCTCTCCGGCATCGCCCGCATGCTGGTGCGTGAACTGCACTTCAAGCGGAGCGATTTTGCGCTGTGTGAAGAACCGGTAGCCGTTAATGTGTCCGCCGATCGCAAACTCGATAGCCTGCCGGTCGCGAAGGAACGAGGGGTCGGTCGGTTCCAGCATCACATGTGCCAGGTCATCATCGAATGAAAGCTCGATACGCATGGCGTCGCTTACCGTCGCGACATATCTCTTAAGGTTGAGAAGGGCATCGGCCAGGGTGCGCGAGGACAGTCCGACATAGCCGATGGCGCCGAGGTCCCTCGGGTCGACCCGCGATGCCGCGCGCAGCCCGAAAAAACGGTCGATCGTCTCCTGCGCCGCAATCTCCAGCAGCTGCGCGTGCTTGGAGAACGGGATCCATGTGTCTTGCTCGTCGAGGGCGCGCATTTCCAGCCCTGCCGCCTTCGTAATTCTCTCAACGTCCAGACCTTGGCGCCGAAGCTCCTCAATGACGACCCGCGCGCCGAGTGTCCGCACCATTGGAGTTTGAGGCATCCTTCCGCTCTCCCGCGATCAAAGGCTGGCCGCACGCTTTCACCGTACAGCAAGCCTCATGAACCGGTTTGGCGTCAAGTCATTGATCTTTGGCGTCAAATCGTAAGACTTGTGCTGCCTGGGAGGCTAGTTTCCGGCCGTGTTCATATCGACATAGAACGTGACGGCAGCACACGAAACTCCAATGCGACGGACATGGTGTTGCAAGGCGTGATCCGCCTGATCGCACACCGTCGCACTCTCCGGCCACACAGTCGCTCGGGAGCATTGTGGCAGCGGTTTACCGGGAAGACCGGGGGCACCGCGCCGAAGTAAGTCTCCTGGGAGCGCGCCTTGCCCCGGACAGCGATCGCCGAGACGGCATCAGAACCGTTCCGGTCGATCCTGACGGCCCCGCTTGTTGGAACGGTTGCGGGTGGGCGGTCAGATCACTCTGATTGCCGGCAAGGCCGTTCAATCCGTGCAATTGACACGGGTCGTTTCCGGATATTGACAGGGGGAAGTGGGGGCAAAGGGCGCGGGCCGAAAGGCCCGCGCCTCCGACATATCAGGCGCGCTTCATAGCGCCTTTGATCTGGCGCGCGCCCTCGGCGTTGGCGAACTTCATCGCCTTCTTTTTCAGGCGTGCCTTTTCCGCCGCGCGGGCGTCGCGCAGTGCGGAGACGAACGTCCTGAACTTCCCGTCGAGCATCCCTTCGCCGGACGCATATTGCATCATTTTGAGGTCGGGCGTTTCATTGGCCTCGATGATCAGGGGCCCGGTATTCGAAATTGCGATGTCCCATCCGATCAGCGGGATCCTGCTCAACAGGCGTTGTCCGTCGAGCGCCAGGTCGACCGCTTCGCGCCACATCGGCAGCACGGTTCCCGTGATCGGCGCATTGGTGTCGGGATGATGCGGTGTTTCGATCTGGTCCAGCCCGAAGCCCGAAACGGCGCGGCCCATGCGCCCCGTCTTCAGGTCGACATCGGCGATGATGTTGCCGCCGCGCCAGAAATTGTCGGCCATGCTCTCGCCGACCGGAAGTTTCAGCGCCGCGCGCATGACGTCGGCCTCGCGATTGACGCAGGTCGTCACGATGCGCGCCGTCGCGATCCGGTTGCCGCAGATGCGCGCGATGTCGACATGCGGCGACACGCGGGCCTGGAAAAGGTAACCGTCCGCGAACTCCTCGGTCACAAAACGCACGAACTCGTCGATCGGCATCAGCGTGCCGTCGCCGCAGCGGATGGCATCGTCTTCGACCCGGTCGATCGCAACGGATCCAAGGCTCTGATAGGAAGACACCGGCTTCGCGAACATCGCGCGGTTGCGGTTGGCGCGAAGGAAGGCTGCGATATCCGCGCCGTCTTTCAGGCTTTCGATCGCCGGGACCGACACCGTGCCGGAATAGATCGCGAGCGTTTCGGTTGTCGGCAGGCCCAGACCCTTGAACATTCCGCCGGACGCGATCTTGTCGATAATGACGCCCCAGAAATCGTTGTCCGTATAGGCATCGGTCCAGATCTCCCTGGATTTCCGGATGCCGATGAACTCGAGCTTCTGTTCTGGAGTGTATTTTTCGTCGAACAGACGAAGCTCGTAATACTCTTCCGCGCTCAGTTTGTTTCCGCCGATGCACAGCCGGGCCAGTTCGCCGACCTGGGCTCCGTATGGCTTGCCGAACTCCTTGGCGACACGCTCCAGCATGGTGTTGATCGCAGGCGTTTCATAATCGCGTTCCGCGATCAGCGCCTCCGAATTGTCGTCGCCGTGTTCTTGTCCCTCATGGTCGCTCGCGTCGTCGCGAACGATCTTCTCAGCCGCTTGTGCATTCATTGCTTTCGTCCCCGAAAAAATACCGCGCCGATTTTCGCGCGCTTGACTGAAAATATCTTTAACGCGCACCGCTCCTGGTCTCGTGGGTGAGTTTGAAACCTGAACTGCCCGGGACGAATACATATGGCGCCCGCGGGCGATGCCGTCGCATAATCGTGACCTGACCCGCTGCCCGCCGGATGGTAGGGTCCGCGCCATCACCGTTCCCATGGGAAAAGCGCCGCAGATGCTGAGAAAACTTGTGCCGGGCTTTGCCCTCGCCCTTGCCGCCATGCTGGTGTTTGCCGGGGCCGCGCACGCCGGCGATCCCGGGTCGATCACCGCGCAGCGCGCGCATGAGCTGGCACGTGCCGGCGAGGTGCTCCTGATCGACGTCCGCCGCCCCGAAGAATGGCGTGAAACCGGCATCGGCGGCAGCGCACGGCCGGTCAGCATGCATGAAAGGGGATTTGTCGAGAAACTTCTGGCGCTCACCGGAGGCGACAGATCGGCACCGCTGGCGCTGATCTGCGCGGCGGGCGTCCGCTCCGGCTTCCTGCGGGCCCAGCTTTTGCAACTGGGCTTCACCCGCGTGATCGATGTTTCCGAAGGCATGCTCGGAAGCGCAGCCGGCGCGGGCTGGCTGAAGGCCGGCCTGCCGGTCAAGCCTTACCGCAAATGACCGCGTGCGATCGGCATCTGGTCTGTCCGCCGCATGTTTGGTAAAACCGGAGCTCAGGACGGCGGAAACTGAGAGGGCGCGCCCGGCCATCCGGAGCGCAAGACCCGGGGGAGATCCGAATGCTGATGCGCAGGGGGCTGGCGCTGTTGGAGCGGCTTGAGTTCGATACGTCGTTCCGGGTGATCTTCCCGAACGGAAAAGACGCCCGATACGGACCGGGCCAGCCGGTTTTCACACTTCATTTCAAGACCAACCGGTCGCTGCGCCAGACCTTTACCAAATCCATGCTTGGTTGGGGCGAGGCCTATATGCGCGGCGAGATCGATGTCGAGGGCGGCATGGACCATGTGGTGCGCCTCGGCTTCGCCCTGCAGAACTCGGTGATGCCCATGCGCTGGGTCCACAGGCTGAAATATGCCCTGGGCGTGCTCGCCCGGCGCAACACACATACCGGGTCCAGGCGCAACATCGCTGCGCATTACGATCTCAGCAACGACTTCTACCGGCTCTGGCTCGACGACAATATGCAGTACACCTGCGCCTATTTCCGCGATCCCGGCGACAGTCTGGAGGACGCGCAGCTCAACAAGATGGACCTGGTGTGCCGCAAGCTGCGGCTCGAGCCGGGCGAGACGGTGGTCGAGGCCGGATGCGGCTGGGGCGGGCTTGCGCTTCACATGGTGCGCCACTACGGCGTGCGGGTGCGCGCCTATAACATCTCCGAACAACAGGTCGCCTATGCCCGCGCGCGCCAGCGCCGCTTCGGCATCGGCGAGGATCGGCTGCGCTATGTGCTCGACGACTACCGCAACATTCCCGACACAGGCGAGGCGTGCGACAAGTTCGCGTCGATCTGCATGATCGAGCATGCCGGTCGCGGCAACTACGCCGCTTTCCATGACGTCGTGGCACGTGTGCTCAAGCCCCAAGGGCTTGCGCTGATCCAGTTCATCAGCCGAAGAAAGCCTGCGAATCAGGCCCATCCATGGCTCGAGAAGCATGTCTTTCCGGGCTATTACAACCCTTCGCTCGTGGAGTTCGTGTCCGCTCTCGAAGCTGACGGACAGCCCCTGCACCTGATCGATGCGGAGAACATGCGCCACCACTATGCGCTCACCGTCAAGCATTGGTGGGATCGCATGGAGGCCGGCGCCGACAGGATCCGGCAGCTCTATGGCCAACGCCAAGGTGAGGAAATCATTCGGAAATTTCGCATTTACCTGGGCGGAGGTTATGCCGACTTCGGGCATGGGCTCGGCACGCTGGTCTATCAGCTGGTTCTGTCGAACGGGGCCGACAACGCAGCACCCCTGACCCGCGACCACCTGCTCACGAACGAGCCGCCCGCGCGCAAACCGGTTGAGGCTCGCGCGGCGGCGGAGTAAGACAATGCGAGCTTAAGTGCTGGGGGCACTTTCAACGACCATGGGCAATTTCCACGAAAACCTGGTGACCGATCTGTTCGCCTTGGGCGACGTTCGGATCAACGGCGACCGGCCCTGGGACGTGCAGGTCCATGACCGGCGCTTCTTCCGGAAAGCGCTGTCGCTCGGCACCATGGGCCTGGGCGAGGCCTATGTGGACGGCTGGTGGGACTGCCGGGCGCTCGATGAGTTCGGCCTGCGCATCCTCGACGCGGGCGTGCGCAACAAGGTGCCGATCACACCGCGTCTCGTGCTCGGCGCGCTGCCGCAGCTGCTGCCCAATCTGCACTATTTTGTGCCCGGCCTGCGCGAAGCCGCCGCCCGGCTCGGTTTCCTCAGGAATGCGGTCGAGCGGCACTACAACATCGGCAATGATTTTTACCAGGTGCTGCTCGATCGGCGCATGACATACACCTGCGGCTACTGGCGCGATGCCGAGAGCCTTGACGACGCCGGCGAGGCCAAGCTCGAAATGGTGTGCCGCAAACTCGGTTTGAAACCCGGCCACCGGGTGCTCGACATAGGCTGCGGCTGGGCGAGCTTCGCCCGCTACGCGGCCGAACATTACGGCGTCTCCGTCGTCGGCATCACCATCAGCGAGGAGCAGCGCCGGCTGGGCAGCGAGCTGGCGGCCGGCCTGCCGATCGAGATCCGCCTTCAGGACTACCGCGAGGTTACGGATGCGGGCGCATTCGACCGCGCCGTGTCGCTCGGCATGTTCGAACATGTCGGCCGGCGCAACTACCCGGCCTATATGCGTATGGTCCATAACGCCCTGACGCCCGACGGGCTGTTCGTGCTTGAAACCATCGGCGAAAACATATCGGGCACCCACTGCAACCCTTGGTTCGCCAAGTACATCTTCAACTCGCCGGCCTCGGTTTTCCCGTCGATCGCGGAAGTGTCGCGCGCCGTGGAGGGCCTGTTCGCGATCGAGGACTGGCAGAATTTCGGCCATGACTACGCACCCACCATCGAGCGGTGGTGGGCCAATGTCGAGGCCGAGCGCGATTGGGTGCTCGAAACCTATGACGAGCGGTTCTACCGGATGTGGGAGTTCTGCCTGCAGAGCTGTGTCTCCTCGTTCCGGGGGCGCTATGCCCAGATGTGGCAGATCGTTCTGGCGAAACAGCCGGTCGAGGGCGGTTTCCATCCCGACCACTGGGATGGTGCCGTGCCGGCCGGCGAAGACAGGCGAGGGGGGCAATGAGCGTGGACCTGGAGCACCGAGGCCGCGAGCTGCTGGCCGACGCGGGCATCGCCATCGGTGGCGAGCGCCCATGGGACATCGCGGTCAGCGATCCAAGATTCTACGCCGAAGCCCTGGCCGGCGGCAGCCTCGGTCTGGGCGAGGCCTATGTCGCGCGCTGGTGGGACTGCGAAGCGCTCGACCAGATGGTTGAGCGGCTGGTCCGCTCCCGAC
>JBPCWF010000822.1:0-5268 GCA_051009775.1 Hyphomicrobiales bacterium
CGAAGCGACCCGCCACGACCCGCGGATCATAGAAGGCGAACTGGTCGCCCGCGAAGACGGTCCCGGCGCCGATTTCGACCTCGGCGAGCGCGTGTTTCACGACAAGTTCGGCTATGGCAGCATCGCGTCGATCGACGGCAACAAGCTGACCATCGATTTCGAGAAAGCCGGCCGCAAGCGCGTGCTGGATTCGTTCGTCGAACGGCACTACGCGGCACATTCCTGGATTCCCGCTTCCGCGGGAGTGATTCAATTTCCCCGTCATTCCCGCGGAAGCGGGAATCCATTGGCGGCCACTTTGGATTGCGGGGCGGCCATTGGACCCCCGTTTTCACGGGGGTGACAGGGTGGGGCGAGGCACGGCGGAACAACGCACTTAGTTCGTCATTCCCGCGAAGGCGGGAACCCGGAACGACCGTTCACCCGTCGCCCCGCTGGCGCGAAATCGCCCTGTCGATGGCCGTGTAGAGGTCGTCCATGGCGCGGAGCTCTTCGTAGTCGACCTTGTCGTCCGCCTTGACGATGTCGTTGGACAGATCCCACAGCGCACGCAACTCCCATGCGCCGAGCCGGCTCAGGCGTTCGACCGCGCGCTCAAGGCTCTCGAAGCTCGGACGCTGCGCCCGCACCCACTGGATCACCTTGTCGTGGTCGTAATTCTCAACGACGTCCTGGCCAAGCTGTCCTGCCCGCACGCGGATGAAGTCGGAGACCAGGACCTCCTCGCGCTCGTCGAAATGCCGGTCCGCCATGGCGACGAAGGCGAGGATCCTGAGCTCGTCGCCGATCAGCCCGAGCACCTCACGGGTCGCGCGCGATTCGAAGTCCGTGTGCGGCGCTTCGTCCTCGACCGTTACCGTCAGATAGGGCGCGAAGAACGCCGCCGCGTCCTCGGTATGGGCGCCGGTGCGGTAGTCGCGGATCTGCTGTATGCGGTCGAACTGAAACGCCCGGAAGTCCTTGCGCAGATGGCAATAGGCCCACAGGTAACGCCCGTCCGGCGCCTGGACCAGCCTGATCGCGTTGACCAGCCGCTCTGAGACATTGCCGTCCATGTCCTCATAGGTGAGGCCCACGGTGAGGCCGTCGAGCAAAGGTTCCGCTTCCGGCTCGCCGGCAAGCATCATGTCGCCGCTGTCGTCGCGCGCATCCGCGCGCGGCGCAAAGCCGGTCGGCTCGATCCGCTCGAAGCTGTCCTGCCCGGTGAACCTGTTCCGGATTTCGTCGAGAATACCCACGTCGTAAACCCCTGTGTCCCGCGTCAAGGTCGACGGGTGCTAGCATCGCCGAAGAACCGCCTGAGTGCAAATCGCTTGACGATCCTCCGTCCGGCGTGCAGGTGGCCCGGCATGAGCGGACCGATCTGGAAACTCACCCTCCCCGGCCTTCCTTTCGCGCTGGCGGATCGGTTGTCCGACCTGGCGAATGGCGGCGGGACAGCCGATGTCCTGGCCACGGCGCTCGACATCGACGACGAGCCCCGCGCCCTGTGGCGGCTGGAGGCCTATTGCGCCAGCGAGGCGGCGGCACGGGCATTGCTGGGTGTTCTGGACGCCGCGGCGCGCCGGCATGGCGTCGAGCGGCCCGATCCGTCCGTGACGCCGGTCGAGGATCTCGACTGGGTGTCGAAATCGCAGGCCGACCTGGCGCCGATCTCGGCCGGCCGCTTCTTCGTGCATGGCAGTCATGACCGCGCCCGCCGTCCGCCGAACGGGGTGGCCATCGAGGTCGACGCCGGCCAGGCCTTCGGCACCGGCCATCACGGCACCACTCTGGGCTGTCTCCTGGCGCTCGACGACATCCTGAAGAAGGTGCGTCCGCGGAAGGTTCTGGATCTGGGCTGCGGCTCCGGCATCCTGGCCATCGCCGCCGCGCTCGCCGCGCGCTGTCCGGTGGTCGCCGGAGACATCGACCCGGTAGCGGTCCGCGTGGCCCGGCGCAATGTCAGGCTCAACGCAGCCGGCATGCACATCCGGACCGTGGTCGCAGCCGGAACGCGCAACGGGGCGATCCGGGATGCGGCGCCCTACGATATCGTGTTTGCAAATATATTGGCGCGGCCGCTGGCCA
The DNA here is from genome assembly GCA_051009775.1 of Hyphomicrobiales bacterium. Classification (GTDB taxonomy): domain Bacteria; phylum Pseudomonadota; class Alphaproteobacteria; order Rhizobiales; family JAJFHB01; genus JBPCWF01. The sequence continues at coordinate 2,071 of JBPCWF010000822.1, forward strand.
TGCTCGCACCGGAAATCAGATCCGTGCTCGCACCCGGCGGCCGCGCCATTGTCTCAGGACTGACGCCCGATCAGGAAGCGCGGGTCGTCAACGCCTATCGTCTTCAGGGTTTGCCGTTGGAACGACGCTCAAGACATATGGGTTGGTCGACCCTGGTCCTGTCGCGGTCAGTCAACGCAGCTTTTTGCCTCGCCACACGGCGGAGTGGATGTCCGCGCGCTCCAGTCCGATATCGTTGAGCAGACGGTCGTCAAGTCCGGTCAGGTGTCGCTCCATCCGGTGCAGCTTTGCCCTCTTCTCAAACCACCCCGTCAACTTGGTGAAGACGGAGAAACGGCCTTTCGGCGAAAAGCCGGCGGGACCCGCAGGGGCCTGATATGCAACATGGCTCATGGCTCTCTCCAGTATTGCTGTGTTTTTACTTTCCGTTGTCGGTGTGCTTCGATCTCAAGGAGGCAGTATGAACCGCCTGATTTGGATCTCATGCTCATGCCCATATAGGTGTGTCGGGAGCGCGCCGGAAGCGCTCATATTGCAATGCAGCACTGCGCATTTTGCATAGCCGGATTAACGCTTTTTTGACCTGCGGAGCCGTTTCATGAGCGGTTTTTTCCGGTCCCGGACCGCCGTTCACCTTATGGCCAAAAACACGTGCTGTTTCGGCCCCAATCGGGCATGATCGATTCGATGCGGAGAACACCGTGCCGATACTTGCCGACCAGGCGCCATCACAAAGAAAACGACCATGTTTCAAGCGTATGACGAGCCACAACCGACCACCAATCTTGCCGAACGCGTCGCCCGCCTGCGCGCCGAGCTGAAGCGCTCCGGGATCGACGGCTTCATCGTTCCGCGCGCCGACGAGCACCAGGGCGAATATGTCGCCCCCTCGGCGGAGCGGCTGCAATGGCTGACCGGCTTCACCGGGTCCGCCGGAGTCGCCGTCGTGCTGCAGAACGAGGCGGCGATCTTCGTCGACGGGCGCTACTGGCTGCAGGCGAGCGAGCAGGTCAACACGGACGTCTTCGCACCACAGCACCTGATCGACCATCCGCCGGAGAAATGGCTCGAGGAGACGCTCAAGCCGGGCCAGAGGCTTGGGTTCGATCCGTGGCTGCACACGGTCAAGCAGGTCGAGCGCATCACCAAGGCATGCGCCGCGGCGCGATGCGACCTCGTGCCGGTCAAGGCCAACCTGGTCGATGCGGTGTGGCGCGACCGCCCCTCGCCGCCGCGCTCACCGGTCATGATCCATCAGATGCAGCACGCCGGCGTCCACGCCCGCACCAAGCTCGCCGAGCTGGGCGAAGAGATCGCCGACGCTCATGCCGACGCGACCGTGCTGACGCTGCCGGATTCGATCGCCTGGGCGTTCAATATCCGCGGCGGCGACATCCCGCACACCCCGGTCTGTCTGGCCTTCGCCATTCTCAAGGCCAAGGAGAAGGCCTCGCTCTTCATCGCGCCGGAAAAGCTCGACGACACGGTGCGCGATTATCTCACCGATCTGGCCGACCTCTATCCCGCCGACCAGTTGCTGCCGCAGCTGCGCGGGCTCGGCCAGGCCAAACGCGCGATCCTGATCGATCCCGCCTGGACACCGCACGCCATTGTCCAGACCCTGACCAATACCGGCGCGCGGATCGTCCATGGCAAGGATCCCTGCATCCTGCCAAAGGCGATCAAGAACGAGACCGAGATCGAGGGCGCGAAACAGGCGCACGAGCGCGACGGGGTCGCCATGTGCCGTTTCCTGTCATGGCTCGACCGGGAGGCGCCCAAGGGCCGGATGGACGAGGTCAGGGCGGCCAAGCAGCTGGAGCTGTTCCGCACCGAGACCGGCAAGCTGCGCGACATCAGCTTCTCAACGATCTCCGGCTTCGGCCCGAACGGCGCGGTCGTGCATTACCGCGTCACCGAGGCGACGAACCGCAAGTTCGAGGACAAGGGCCTCTATCTGGTCGATTCCGGCGCGCAGTATCTTGACGGCACGACCGATATCACCCGGACCGTCGCGATCGGCTCGCCGAGCGCTGAAATGAAGGACCGGTTCACGCGCGTGCTCAAGGGTCACATCGCCATTGCGTCGACGCGCTTCCCGCGCGGCACGACCGGCGCCCAGCTCGATACGCTTGCGCGCGCGCCATTGTGGGAGATCGGCCTCGATTTCGACCACGGCACCGGCCATGGCGTCGGCAGTTACCTGTCGGTCCATGAGGGACCGCACCGGATCTCGAAGGTCGGGCACATCAAGCTCGAGCCCGGGATGGTGGTGTCCAACGAGCCCGGCTACTACAAGCAAGGCGAATACGGCATCCGGATCGAGAACCTGGTGCTGGTGCGTGAAACCGACAAGCAGCCGGGCGACGAGCGCGACATGCTCGGTCTGGAGAGCCTGTCCATGGCCCCGATCAATCAGCGAATGATCGACAAGTCGATGCTGACGCCCAGGGAAATCGCCTGGCTCGACGACTATCACGAACGCGTCTGGGACATCGTCAGCCCGCGCTTGCGCGACAAGGACCGCGAATGGCTTGCCGCGGCGACCAAACCCCTCGGCGGCCGCCGGCGCAAGACCGGCGGCGGGTTCAGGTTCGGCTTCCGCTCTAAAAAATAGTCCCGCGCAACAGCACCACCGCGCCGACACCGATCGCAACCGCCGCCATCAGCGGCAGGCGGAACGCCGCGATCAGGGTGAGGGCGGCGGCGAGCGTCTCGGCCGGCCCGGTGAGAAACACCATCGGCGCGATGACGCTCATCAGCACGGCCGCCGGCACCGCCTCGAGGGCTGCCGCGTTGCGCCCCTCGAAGGTGAAGAACCGCACCAGCCACAAGCCGGCGACCCAGGTCGCCAGGGTGACGATGGCCATGGCGGCGATGGCGAGCGCGGTTGCGGGATCGATCGTCATGACACCGCACCTTCGCTGTACGGCCGGACCGGCCGGTAGACCAGCGCCGCGGCGACGACACCGGCCAGGCCGCCAGCCATGATGTACCACGGCCCCGGCACCGTGAGCTTGGCCACGACCGCGGCCGCGGAACTGGCCGCCAGCACCCAGGCGGTCGGCGTACCGCGCCAGAAGCCGGTCAGGAGCCCGATGAATATCGCGGTGAAGGCGAAGTCGAAGCCGAGCGCATGCGGGTCGGCGATCGCCCTGCCCGCGAGCGCGCCGGCCACCGTCCAGAACACCCAGTTGA
>JBPCWF010000823.1:0-2834 GCA_051009775.1 Hyphomicrobiales bacterium
GAGCTGGCGTCGATGGTCGACCGCTCGTCGAACTGGAGCGTCACCGCGTCATTGTCGACCAGAAGGTTGCCGCCGGTGGTGAACACCTTGACCGTGCCGCGGTCACCCTCGATTACCCGGACGTCCATCAGCTGGGCCAGCTGATCGATCGCCTGGTCCCTGCGGTCGGCAAGATCGGCATAGCCGAGCTGGTCGTCGAACCGGGCGTTGATTTCGGTGTTGAGCTGGGCGATCTGCTGCAGCGCCAGATTGGCCTCATCGACCGCATTGCCCAGGCTGATTTCGGTCTCCTGGCGCATCGACTGGATGTCGTTGGACAGGCGATTGAGCTGATTGGCGAGCGTCGCCGCCTGGGTAACGGCAGAGTCCCGCGCGGAGAACGCATCGGGTGTCGTGGTCAGTCCCTGAAGCGCGTCATTGAACCCGCTGAGGATCGTGTCGAGTGCGTTGGCCTCGCCCGGCCGGCCGAACATGGCGTCGATCCGGGACAGGAACTGGGCGCGCACGTCGACCTGTGCGCCGATCGCCACCTCGGTGCGCAACTGCTGCTGCAGGAAGACGTCCACGTCGCGCCTGATGTCGCCGAGCACGACGCCCGTCGAGATCCCGCCGGAGAGCTGCGCCACCGGCAGCTGTATCTTGCGCGTATAGCCGGGCGTGTTCGCATTCGCGATATTGCGCGCCGCAAGATCGATCGACGCATTGGTCGTGCGCAGACCGGACAGGGCGATGTTGAGAGCGCTTGAGAGCGACATGCCGAAACCTCGCGCAGAGTTGGCCGACGGCGCTCATGCGCCGCCGGCAGGGGCCTATCGGACCATGTTGACCGCTTCCTGAAGCATCTCGTCGCCCGTGGTCACGATCCGGGTCGCGGCCGTGTAGGCCTGCTGGGTGACGATCAGCTTGGAGAACTCGTCCGCAATGTCTGAGTTCGAGCCTTCGAGCGATTGCGCGATCAGGCTGCCGCGCAGGCCCAGGAGGGCCGCGCCCGATTCCTGGGTCGCCTCGAACGCACCGCCGTCGAGCTTCTGCAGGAACTCGTCCGCATTGAAGGTAGCGACCGCGATTTCGCCCAGTTCGAGCGCTTCGCCGTTGCTGTAAACCCCGATGATGCGCCCGGCGTCGGAGATCGCCACGCCGTTCAGCTCACCGGCGCCGTAGCCGTCCTGATCGATGTCGGTCACCCGGACCGCACCGGTGCCGTCGGCAAACTGCGTGAGACCGGTGCTTCCGTGATTGATCGCAACGCTCGGCAGTGTCACGCCGTCCACGGTCAGGTTGTTGATCGTCACCGTGCCGCCCGCCGGTGTCTGCAGCGTGCCGTCGGCGGCGAAAGTGTAGTCGACGCCGGCATTGCGCCAGGCGACGTCCGTGCCGGACGCAAGGCTGTCTTCGAGGTAGAACAGGTTCCATGTGTCCGCGCCGCCGTTGACCGCGCTGTCCACCTTGGCCCAGCGGAACTGCACGTTGACCGGCGAGCCCGCCGAGTCGTACGCCGTGATGGCTCCGCCTGCGACAGTGTTATCGAGAAACGCACTGGTCTCGTTGGCGATGACCGTCCCGGTCACGGTGCCGGTGGAGAGGCCGAGATCATCGACCGGCGAACCGGCGACGTCGGCGATCTGCAACGGGGCGCCGTTGGTCGATGCGATCCTGAGAGCTCCGTTCGCCGTGATGGAGGCGACGACTTCGCCGCCGCCGAACGCAGCGGTGATTTCGGCGGCGATCGCGGCCGGGCTGTCACCGGCGTTGATCTGAATCGTCTGCGGACCGGCAGCACCGGCCGTGATCGAGAATTCGTCGAGATCGTTGATACCGGTGAGCGACGTCATGTCTGTCACCCCCGACAGATCGGTCGCACCGGTCTGGGTCAGACCCGATGTCGGAATGCTGGTAAAGCCGGCCGCGTTGAACAGCTCGCTGTTCGGAACGGTAGGATCGAAATTGGCCGTGCTGGGTACGCTTGCCAGATTGGCCCGGTAGTCGACGGACGTTGTCTCCTGGGCCGGCAGGAAGTCCCGCGTGATCTGCATGATCTGCGGCAGCGTGCCGGATACGTTGCCCGTGGTCGGATCGATCGGCAGGGCCTTCAGGAAGTACCCTGCCCCGTTGACCAGATAGCCGTCCCTGTTGAGCGCGAAGTCGCCGCGGCGGGTAAACTGGTCGATGCCCTGAAACACCGGGGTGCCGCCATTGGTGCCGGTCGGCCTCTCGACAACGAAATAGCCGTCGCCGTTGACCGCAACGTGGGTCGCGATGTCGGACGAGATGATGTCGCCCTGAACCGCGTTTGTTGCCCTCGAATTGGCAATCACAACGCCACCCTCATGCATGCGCGGCGACGATGCGCCGGTCACGAGGTCGATGAAGCTGGTCTCGGTCCGCTTGAAGCCGACCGTCTGGTTGTTGGCGATGTTGTCCGAAATATGCTGTAGCGCCAGCGATTGCGCGCGCAGCCCGCTGATTGCGGTGGTCAACGCTCCAAAAATACCCATCTCATACCCTCCTAGGAACAGCCACCCCGGTGCGCGCACCGCGCGTGGTGATGAAAGAACTCCAGATCATCGGAGCAAAGCCCGGGCCAAAGAGCGTTTCTGTTTCATTTCAGACTGTTAGCCCAAAACCGCCCGTTGGGCCGGAGGCACGGCACCGGCAAGAACTGCTCGACACCCGGCAGCATTTGCCGATCGCCGGCCGGATCCGGACCGGCCGGCGGCGGTGCCTGGACAGGCTTGCGCGCGACAGTGGCACAAGCCGCGGAAGTGCTGTAAAAGGTGGCCGCGCACCGGCCAGAAACGCAAAAAATTTTAACCCCTCCACCCTCCCCCCTCCCC
>JBPCWF010000824.1:0-2820 GCA_051009775.1 Hyphomicrobiales bacterium
ACCGTGATCCCCGAACGGCTGGGCATCGCGGGCAGGGCGCGCGGCGACCGTCGCTTCGTCCTGCACAGCCCTTTGGGCCTGAGCGATGCTGTGACGGCGCTGGTCGCCCGGGTGGCGCGCGTTGCCGCGCGGGAGCATGGCGTTTCCGCCCCGGACAGCACGGTTCTTCTGGTCGGCCACGGCGCCAAATCCAATGGCTTTGCGCGTGACGCCATCGAAGCCCATGCCCGGAGGCTCACCGCGCGTGGGTATTTTGGTCGCGTTGAAACCGCTTATCTGGAAGAGCCGCCCTTCGTCGCCGACAGGGCCGCTCTGATCGCCCGTCCGGCCATCGCCGTCGGCATGTTTGTCAGCGACGGTCTGCATGCGGGCGAGGACGTGCCGCTCATCCTGGAGGCCGCAACCGGCGGACCCATCCCCTATTCCGGCGCCATCGGCGCACATGCGGGTATTTCGGAAATCGTTGCGGCCGAGGTATTGCGCGCCGAGCCCGTCGCCGCCTGCGTCTGATGCGAGCGGGACCGGGAAGGTGAGTTATTCGAATTATTCGAATTTTATGTCATGCGTGACGGCGATGTGAAGCACCCCGCGGCCGTTACGGCTGGGTCTGCTCGTACTCGTCTTCGCCGTCGGTCAGGAAATTGGCCAGCTCGCGAATGTCGGCGACGGTGATGTGATCCCGTTCGGCGCGCACGCCGACCGAGCGCAGGCGTGCCAGCGCACGCGAGAAGCTCTCGGGTTTCATGCCCAGACGCGCCGCGATCAGGGCCTTTTCGTAAGGCAGGCCGACCACGGCGCTGCCTTCGTAGACGGGGCACAGTTTGAGGATGAAATCGCCGACACGCTTGATCCCCGGGCGGCCCTTGATCTGCTCGATTTGCTCGACCAGCAGCTTGAGATGGCGCGATGTCGAGGCCAGCATGCCGAAGGCAAGGTCCGGATCGTCGCGCAATCGCGCGAGCACGCTGTCGCGCCTGAGCGTCAGCAGGCGCGAGTCCCCGACAACCTCCGCGCTCGCCGGAAACCGCTCGCCCATGAACATGACCGCTTCGGCAAAGGTTTCGCCGCGGGTAAAGATCCCGAGCACCACTTCCTCGCCGTCGCTGGTGCGCCGGCACAGCTTCACCCAGCCATCGAGCACCGCATAGAAATGGTCGGCCTCGTCGCCGCGTTCGAACAACACCTGACCCTTGACGTAGGGCCGGGGAGTCGAATTGCCGATGATCCGCAGGAGTGCGACGTCGCTCAGGCCGGAAAACAGCGGCATGGCCGCGAGCAGGTCAAGATCAGCACGTTCTAACGCCACGACACCCGATTCCCCTGTTGTGCGCGCGACTATATCGCAATCGTGCGGGCGCAACCAGTCGACCACGGCCCCGCATTGGTCAATTGTGCCCCTGGATCTCACGCGTTGGCGGCCATGCGTCAGGCGCTGCGGGGCCGGGGCGCTTGACGAGCGTCAAGTGGCGGGTGAGGTGTCGCTGATAGCCTGATCCAAATCGTCATCCCGGCGCGGACCGGTTGTCCCGCACCGTGCAGAATTCGAGGTTTTTCCGCCCGATGCCCGTCATGTGGGAGTTCACGGCCGCTCTTGTTACATTTGTTATGAGCCACAGCGTGCCCGCCATCCCGCGTGTCCGCGCGCGGCTCGTCGCGTCCGTGGGCGAAACCCCCTACCGCATCGCTTACGGGCTCGTATCGATCCTTCTGCTCGCATGGTTGATTACGGCAACCGGGCGATCGCCCTATATCGCGCTCTGGGCGCCCGAACCGTGGCATGCGGCGATCGCGCTCGTCGGCATGCCGGTTTCGCTCGCCCTGATCGGGGCGGCGGCGCTGACGCCCAACCCGCTGTCGATCAATCTTCGGGCGGTCGAATACGATCCGGCGCGTCCGGGCGTGGTTGCGATCACCCGGCATCCCATGCTCTGGGGCTTGGCGCTGTGGGCGTTTTCGCACCTGTTCGCCAATGGCGACCTTGTGTCCGTCATCCTGTTCGGCGGGCTGGGTTTGTTTGCGGTGCGCGGCATGTTGGTTTTCGACCGCCGGATGCACAGAAAGCTCGGCGGTGAAACCTGGCAGCGCCTGGCAGGCAACACCTCGGTGCTGCCGTTCGCGGCGATTGTGGCCGGACGCGCACGGCTCGCCGCGGACGGTCGCATGGTGCTCGGTGCGCTGCTTGGGCTTGGCGTCTATGTCTGGATGCTGTTCCAGGGCCATGATCTGCTCATCGGCGCCGACCCGCTGGCGTGGTTCTGATCATGGCCACGGGTAACGATCGCGCGCAAGGCAAACCGGCCTCAGGCTTCCTGTCCCGTGGTTTCCGGCCGTTCTTTCTGGGTGCTGCGTGCCTTGCCGCCATGGCTGTGCCGCTCTGGGCGCTGGCGCTCTCCGGCGCAATCGCTCTGCCGGGGGACTTCGCGTCGCCCGCATGGCACGTCCATGAGATGATCTTCGGCTATACCGGCGCGGTGCTTGCCGGCTTTTCGCTGACCGCCGTGCCGAACTGGACCGGGCGGTTGCCGGTCGCGGGCCGGCCGCTGGGGGCGCTTTTCGCCTTGTGGCTCATCGGCCGTGCCGCCATGCTGGCCGCGCCCGGCATCGGGCCGGTTGCGGCAGGGGTGATCGATGCATTGTTTCCGCTTGTCCTCGCCGGGTATCTCCTGCGCGAGATCATCGCCGCCGGCAACATGCGCAACCTGCCGATCGCCGGGCTGTTCACGCTCTTCGCGCTCGCCAATGTGTTCTGGCATGTCGCCGGGGTTGTCGGGTGGGACAGCGATCTCGCACAACGGCTCGGGCTTGCCGTCGTTACCGTTC
>JBPCWF010000825.1:0-6485 GCA_051009775.1 Hyphomicrobiales bacterium
GCTGGAAAGTGGCGCTGCTCGCCGCCATTCCGCTCGCCGCGGCGCAGATCCTGATCAATTTCGCCTTCGCGAGCTCATCCGTGGCCTCGGTTCTGTTCGTCACGGCGCTGGTGCCGTTCACCACGGCTCTGTTCGCCTGGGTGGCGCTCGGCGAGAACATTGCCGCACGCTCCGTGATCGCCATGGTGATCGCTTTGGCGGGCGCGGCCTTCGTTGCCGGCAGCGGCATTGCCCAGGGTCGGGCGCTGGGCGTGGTCTTCGCGGTCTGTGCGACACTGGCGATCGCGACCTTCAATCTGGTGCTGCGCGCCGGGCGCGACGCGGAGATGCTGCCGACGGTCGCCACGTCGTCGGTCATGGCGTCCGTCGTCGCCGGGCTGATCCTCGGGTTCGGCGCCGGAGACTTTTCGGTTTCGCAATACGACTTCATGATGATCATAGCGATGGGTGCGGGTTCGCTCGGCGCCGGGCTGGTGTTCTTCACCCTGGCGGTGCGTGAACGGCCGGTCGCTGAAATGGCGCTCCTCATGCAGATCGAAGTCGTGCTGACGCCGATCTGGGTGTGGCTCGGCGTCGGCGAGGTTCCGAAGCCCGCGACGCTGATCGGCGGCGGGCTTATCCTGTGCGCGCTCGGCTTTTCAATCTCGCGTGAGTTCAGGCATCGGCGCACGGACACCGCGGTGCGGCACTAGCCATTTGTAGTTATCTGCGGCCGGTCCCCGATATGGTGACGCCGCCGTCGGCCACGATGGTCTGGCCGGTGACGAAACGCGCGGCATCCGAAGCCAGGAACACCGCGACCCCGGCAATGTCCTCCGGCTCGCCGATACGGCCCAGGGGATACGCCGCTTCGGCATGGCGCAGCTTGTCCGGATCGTCCCACAAGGCGCGGGCGAACTCGGTGCGCACCAGGCCCGGCGCGATGCAGTTGACCCTGATGTTATGGCCGCCCCAGCCGACCGCGAGATTGCGCGCCATGGCCTCTTCCGCCGCCTTCGAGATGCCGTAGGTACCGATATCGTCATTGCCGCGATGGGCGCCGATGCTGCTGACGAAGATCACCGCGCCGCCGCCGCGCTCCGCCATCTTGGGCAGCACCAGGCGGGCGAGCCAGAGATTGGCCTTGACGTTGGTGTCCATGATCTTGTCGAAGGCCGGCTCCTCGATCTCGGTCATCGGGCCGTAATGTGGATTGGCCGCCGCATTGCCGACCAGGATATCGACCGGCCCGAGCGCCGCTTCGGTATCCTCGACCAGGCCCGGCAATGCCTCCAGGTCGGAGACGTTGCAGGCCCGCGCGAGCGCCCGGCCGCCCGCCCGTTCGATGCTTTCAGCAACCTCCTCGCAGGCCCCCGCCTTGCGGCTGGAGATCACGACCGCCGCGCCGGCCTGTGCGAGTGATTCGGCAATTGCCCGTCCGATTCCGCGACTGGCTCCGGTCACAAGGGCCGTTTTGCCCTCCAGCGAGAACATGTTCATGGTTCCGCACACTCCATGGTTGGGTCATCTCCGAAACACGCAGCATGGCACGCAAATATTTGAATGAAAACGGAAAAACAGGAATGATCAACATTCTCCGCCTGCGGAACTGTCGGGCCGGAGCACATTTCGGCCCAGGCCGTCGGGCGCGTTTTGTTCGTATCCAACTTAAAGTGATGCATTTTGGCCACGCCTCCCGAAATTTACAATTCAGCGGCTGCCCAGATGTTGCCAAGCTGTTACCTTGCTGATCACATTTTTGAACACTCTGTGGCGGCTTTAGGGGAAGAGAAGAATGTCCGGCGTAGAATTCTCACATGTCAATGTCGATGCAATCAGGGCGGCTGCGCAAAAGCAGGCGCCCAGAGCTTTCCTGCTGGGGATCGACCGTTCGATGTTCGGCAAGCCTGTGGTCACCGTCCATACGGTGCGCGACCGGGAGGAACGGGTCAGTGGCGCGGCGCTGAGGCGCGAATTCAGGCACAGCGACCTGCCGCAAGGCTGCCGCGTGCGGCGGCACAAATCGCGCCGCCTGGAGCGGGCCAATTCGCTTGAAGCGTTCCTGCGCGGCTTCCGTCATCAGGAAATCATTTCAGACCCCACCGGCTGTTTCGGCCGGGCATTGAGTCTGGTCGACTTTGCCGACGATCTGCGGGCGCGCTCCGACAAACGCATCGCCGGGCTCTACTGGCATTCCGACCTGCGTACGGTCTATGTGGTTTATGACCACAAGGATTTCATCACCGACCGCAAGGTCAAGGTCCGCGAACTGGGCGCTGCGGAAAACATGGTGCGCGAGGCGCTCGTCCGGGCCTGCGGGACGCAGGCTGCCGAGTATGTTCCAAGCGTGCGCCTTGGCTTCGAACTGCCCGATGCCCCGCTGGTGCCGATCGACGAGGCGTCTTATTTTGCGCGCCACACGATCATGCGCTGGCTGCGCAGGAACAGCGCCGTTCCGGCGCTGGGTGCAGTGCTGGGCCTCGGCGTCACCGGGGCGGCGATGGCGGCGGATTTCGACAGTCCCCCGCCGGCCGGCTCCGAACCGGCGGTCTCCGAACCCAACGGCAAGATCTCCGTGCAGGGTGGCTTCAGGGACGAAGACAACATAGACTCCGAAGCCATCGGCAAGGCAAACGGATCCTTCTCACTGCCGCTCGGACATTCCTTCGGTGCCCAGGCGGACGGCTGGATCGGCGTCGGCGATGAAAGAACCTTCGGCGGTGTCGGCGGGCACTTGTTCTGGCGCGACCCCTCCATCGGCCTGCTCGGCGTCACGGGGTCATACGGCTTCGTGGACTACGACAACAATCCGGACGAGGAACTGGGCAGAATTGGTGGCGAAGGCGAGTTGTATCTCGACCAGCTCACCTTTGCCGCGGCAGCCGGCTATCAGTTCGGCGACAGCGATGTCGACGAGGGCGGCTATGTCAGCGGCGAGGTCAGGTGGTACCTGTCGCCCGATTTCCTGCTCTATGGCGGCGCCGAGTACGATCCCGAGCGTGAAGGGATCGGCCGGGCCGGTGTCGAGTTCCAGCCGGGTCTTGCCGGCTTCCCGGGCCTGAGCCTGTTTGCCGACGGCATGGCGGGCGACAACGATTTCGCCCAGGTCCTGTTCGGCGTGCGCTATTACTTCGGCAGCCCGAAGAGCCTGGTCGACCGGCACCGCAAGGACGATCCGAAGAGCCTCGACACGTCGGACAATCACGTGCCCGACGAGGAATATAACGGCTTTGTGGTGCCCGATTAGGCGGGCGCGTTCTGCCGATATGCCGTAGCCCGCGGGGCAGTTGCCGGCTCGGCCCGGAATGAAGACGGTGTTGTTCGCCTGGGAACTTGGCGAGGGGCTGGGCCACGCGGCGCCCCTCGTCGCCATTGCCGACGCGCTGGTCGCCCTTGGCGCCAAAAGCGGTACGCCGGTCAAGCCGGTCTTCGCCTTCAAGGATCCCCTGTTCGCACGGCACGCCCTGGGCGAGCGGCCCTATGCGGTGCTGCCCGCGCCGGCCTATCCGCGCCATATTAAGATCCACGGCGATGTCGGCGCGTTCAGCGAAGTTCTGGCCAATACGGGCTTTGCCCGCAAGGGCGACCTGGAAGTCATGGTGCGCGCCTGGGACGATCTTTTCCATGCGCTGGACGCCGATCTCGTGGTCGCCGACTACAGCCCGACCGCGTGTGTCGCGGCGCGCGGCCGGCTGCCGGTCATGGTCACCGGCAACGGCTATCTCGTACCGCCGCACACAATGGCGTCCTATCCGGCGCTGCGCGGCGACCAGGTGTCGAGCCAATCGCAAACCGCCCTGCTGGAAACCGTCAACGCCGTCTTCTCCGAGCGCGGTGTCGCGCCGCTCGACCGCTTGCCGCAGGTGCTCGAAGGCTCGGCGCGCGCGGTGTTCACGCTGCCCGAACTCGATCCCTACCGGGCCTTTCGCGACGAGCCCGTGCTCGGCCACTATCACGGAACGCTGACGCCGGCCGAACCGGCGGCTGCGCCGCACATCTTCTACTACGGCCAGACGGAACATCAGAGCCTGGCCGAAATCGCCAAGGCGATCGCCGAGGCGGGAATTGCCATGTCGTGCTACTGCCGCGGTCCGGAATCGGTCGCGATGCGGTTCCTGGAGATCGTCGGTGCGGAGGTCTACGCCGAGCCGCCGCCGCTTCAGAACGCACTTGCCCGGGCATCGCTGGTGATCTCCCATGCCGGCAGCGGCATCACCCATGGCGCGCTGATGGTCGGCCGGCCGCAGATCCTGATCCCCGATCACCTGGAATCGAGCATCACCGCGGTCAGGGTCAAGATGATGGGCGTCGGCGAGATCTTCGAACCCTATTCCAGGCTGTCCAGGACCAAACGGCAGGATGGGGACCCCCGCACGGAGCTCACCGCGATGATCCGCCGGCTGCATGACGAGCCGGTCTATGGCGAACGCGCCCACGCGGTGGCGCGGGAGATCGAACGGCGCGATGCGCCGGAGGCACCGGTGAATGCCGCGGCCCGAATATGCCTCGACCTTCTGGACGGCACATTCGCCGCCTGAGCCTTCATCTTCCGGATTCGGACTTGACGAAGCCTGCCAGGGTGTCTTCGAGCATGGGCGGCACAGGCGGCGCCATGCCGTATTCTGCCGAATAGCGCCTGAGCCCCCGCCGCCAGCCGATCTGGTAGGTACAGGCAAACAGACCTTCCAGCGCCGCGAAGCACAGCCTGACGCCGCGTGACACCGGCTTGTCCCCGGTTCTGCGCCAGAAACGTGCGACCGGCCGGGCCACCACGCGCGCCAGGTCCGTAAGCGAGCCGTCGGCATTGGCGGCAACGGGGCGCCAGTCGCGGCTGACGATGCTCTGGTGCGCGGCACCAACGCCGTAGCGGTACCAGCGTTTGAGGTTGACGCGAAAGCCCTGGTCGACCGCGTGTGCCGTGATCCATTGGCGGTCGATCACATAGGTCGCACCGGCCGCCAGAAGCCTGCCCGTCAGGTTCCAGTCCTCGGCGACGGAGAAGCGCATGTCGAGCCCGCCGACCTGCTCGAACATCTCGCGCCGGCAGGCGAAATTCGCATGCGGTGCGACCATGAGGCCTTCGATCGTGCTGACCGGCATTGGTGTGCGGCCGGTGGCCTTGAGGAACCGTTCGAACAGGGAAGGGCTGCCGGTTTCCACCGGCACGGTCGTTCCGCAGAACACGTCGACGCCCGGATGGGTCTCGACCAGGGCCTGCAGCCAGTCCGCCCAGAACGGTTCGGGCACGCAATCGTCGTCGGTGAAGACGAGAAAGTCCTCGTCCGCGCCCGTACACCCGCGCTGCCGGGCATATTGCACGCCCCGGTTCTCGGGTTCGGCGATGTAATCGACCAGATCTCCGTAGGGCGCGACCGCGCGGTCGTAGGCGTCGTCATGGCTGCCGTCATTGACCACGACCAGCGTGCAGTTGGGGCGGCGGTCGAGTTGCGGCGCAACGGCCCCGAGAAAGGTCGCGAGGTCGCCGGGACGCCTGTAGGTCGGCACGACGATGCGGAAGGTCGTTGCGCGGGCGGAGGATGTTGCGGGGCGTTTCGGCATGTGCTGCTCCAGAGCCGCGCCTACCAAGCATGTTTGACACTTGCTGCCAACCTCGATCCAGGCCACCCGATGCCGATCACGACCGCGTGGGGGTGCGTTGCGCGGCACCGCGATGCCTGTTTAGATGCCGCTCAATCGAGACCGCGAATCGGGGAAACAAGACATGACAGTTTTGCAGAGAGCCGCGCTTTACTTCACCGCCGCCGCGCTTGGCGGTCTGGCCGTGGTGCTGACCGTCTGGGCCTTCGGCCAGATCGGGATCGCCGATCTGTTCGGCGTCGCGATCAAGCCTGAGCTCGCCAAGGGCCTGATCTACAAACAGATGGTGTGGGGCGGGATCTGGGGGCTGATCTTCCTGCTGCCCATCCCGATCAGACCGTTGTGGCTCAAGGGACTGGTGATGACCCTGGCGCCGGTGGCTGTTGCGCTCACCGTGTTGCTTCCAGGAGCGGGCCGGGGCTTTCTCGGAAAAGAGCTCGGCGCACTGACGCCCGTCTATATCTATCTGGTGAACATCCCCTGGGGACTGGTCACGGCTTATCTCGGCCGTGAATTGAAGGCGGACCGCTGAGTGCCCGTAACGGTACCGGCTGGAGCGAAGGGGCTGCCGGACGGGTTCGCGCCTCTAACGGCGGCGCGAGAGCCGCGCCCGGCGGCCTTCAGCGATATTCGGAAGCATCGTGTCGTTCCGTCGGTTCCAACCCCCCGGGATCTATCGCCTGGCGAGGTCCCAGGCGACAGTGACGATCTGCGACCGGTCGATGCCGATATCGCGCAGCGTGTGATCGCTGAGGCTCGACAGAGCGCTCACTGTGCGGTTGAACCTGATCCGGCGGTGGACTGCGTTGCCGAAAGCGGCGGCGGTGCGGGCGATGCCGAGACCCGCTTCGTAGATGCCGTCGGCGACATGGTCCAGCGGCCGGAACACTTCGATGAACGGCACCGAA
>JBPCWF010000826.1:0-3457 GCA_051009775.1 Hyphomicrobiales bacterium
GTCATGGCATGGGCGCCCTCTTCAAGCGGCTGCTGCCAGGCGCGGCCCGCGATCATGCCGCAGAGATGGGCCGCATCGAACAGCACCCGCGCGCCAACCTCGTCGGCGATCGCGCGCACTTCGCGCACCGGATGAGGAAACAGATTCAAGCTGCCGCCAATGGTGGTGAGTTTCGACCGGTGCTCGCGCACAAGCTGGCGCAGGGCGTCGAGATCGACGGTATAGCCGGAGGCATCGACAGGGGCGGACCGGATGTCGAGACCGTAAAGCCCTGCGGCGCCCGCGCCGTGGTGGGTCACATGGCCGCCAATATCCGCCGATGGCACGATGATCGTGTCGCCCGGCTTGGCTGTCGCCATGAAGACGTAGAGATTGGACATGGCGCCCGAAGCGACCCTGATTTCCGCGAACCGCGCGCCGAACACCTCGGCCGCCAGTTCCGCCGCGATCACCTCGATGCGCTCGATCGCCTCAAGCCCCATCTCGTATTTGTCGCCCGGATAGCCGAGCGACGGCCGCGATCCCAGCCCCTGGGCCAGAAACGCTTCCGCCCTGGGATTCATGGCATTGGTCGCCGGATTGAGATTGATGCAGTCACGCTCGTGGATTTCACGGTTTTCGCGCACCAGACCGGCGATCTCCGCCTCGATCCCGTCCGCATCCATTTCCGCGGTCGATGCCGCGAGCGACTGCACCAGGGCCTCACACGCCTCCGGCACCCAATCGCGTCGTTCAAGCTGCTTCATGTCTTTTCATCCCGTCCGGCGATCCGGCCTTCCTGCACTGTACCCGCCCGGCGCATAGCAGTGATGTACATCACAACCATATGAATACCTGCGGCCCACATGAACATCAGATGAACCGGGTCACTCTTCGGATTGAAGCTAACTCTCAGGAGCAGGAAACGCCATGATCAAACTTGCGAAATCCCTCACTTTCGGCGCCGCGGCCGCCGCGCTGATCGCCACCGGCGCCACCGCATTCGCCTATGACTGCCCGCGCGAGGGCGGCTATGGCGGCGGCTATTCGAACTCCTATTACGACAGCTATGACTACGGCTACAAGAAGAGCTATTCCCACAACAAGCGCAAAAAGTACTCCAAACCGGCCAAGAAGGACGACGCCGCTGAGAAAGAAGACACCAACGACGACGAGACCGGGGAAACCGCCGAGGCGGAGACCGGAGCGACGCCCAAAACCGGCATCTTCCAGATCGTCGACAAGGCAGACTGCAAGACCGACGACTGCGCCTCGATCACCGTACGCGACACCGACGGCTCGGATATCCAGGTCAAGACCGTCACCTATGCGGACGACCTGATCGAAGCGTCCTCGCTCGAGGAAGTCGTCTATCACCTGGCGCAGAACGGCAGCGCCGTGCGCGGCCGGCTGGTGCCGGGCAAGGACGACGACGGCGCCGAGACCTACAGCTTGGAGGTCGAACAGATCTACTCCTAGCCCGTATTTCTCATCACGTTCACGATCTGCGGCGGGAGCTGTCCCGCCGCTTTCTTTTTCGGCCGCCGGCGAACCGCCGGTTGCCCCTAATCCCGCGTCTTGCGATTGCGATACTTGTAGGTCTCAAGCGACCAGATCAGGTCGATCAGAGCTTCGATCTTCGGCCAGTGGCGCGGATCCATGCAGGCGCCCCGTCGAAACCGCACAGTAGCGATGGATCCAAACTTGGAGCCACCGAAGAACGGGTCCGGAAAGAGGGTTCGAAGGCTGTAAACGCTGCTATCCCTGTCACAGTTGATCATGAATCCCTTGGGCCATGGGCGGCCTTCACTCACGCGGACTGTGTTCTGCAGCACAGTGGAATGCGCCGCGCCTGGTAGTGCGTCGTTCGAGGGTGCGCCGCCTGAACGCTCAAGCCAGAAGGCGGGCGTGTAGGACAGGCCTCTTCGCCTGAGCTTGTCGGGAGCTATGGAGCGGAGAACCTTGTCCTTGGCCGGTGCGCCGCAAACCGGATGAACGATTGTCGAAAGGACGCGGCGGACTTTCCTCGACCGCAGCAGCAGCGCGCCCGAGGCGACGTGACAACCCTTTCCGGTCTCCGCATATCCGATCTCGATCGGAGCGGCCGGCGACAGCAGTTTTACGCGAACCCATGAAGCCTGGCTGAGGTTAATGCGCACGCCCTCCCTGAACTCCGGACGGTTGTCGGTGAACGCCCCTGCCCACATCATGACCAGTGCCGTAGCGCCGATCGCGATGAGGATCGTGGCCGCGATCGGAACAAGAGTGAGCATGGTCGCGCTCCTCCTGTATGATTCAAGAACGTTCATTCCGACCTTCCGCATGAGCCTAGCGCTTCCACGCCTCGCCGACACCATTAAAAGTGGCATTCGAGCATAGCAGACAACTCCTAATGGAGCGTTTTCCGGACGGGCTCTGACGCCTGTCCGGGCCGAGCGAACTCGGCGGATTTACCGTTGCGCGTCTGATCAACGGCCTTGAATCGCGGCCGCGTATGGCCATACTCAATGGCTTGATGGAACCGCGGTCTCAAGAGCCGCGGGCTTGAGACAGAAGGGGTGAGCAGTGATGGACAGAAGACACATGACAGCCGTACTGGCCTGGACGCTTGCAGCCGTTCTTGGCCTGTCGGCGACGCAAGCCTTTGCCGAAGATCCGACCAAGGTCGGCTTCGTCTATGTCGGCCCGGTCGGCGACCACGGCTGGACCTACCGCCACGACATTGGCCGCAAGGCGGTCGAAGAGGCGTTCGGCGACAAGGTCAAGACCAGTTTCGTCGAAAGCGTCAGCGAGGGCGCCGATGCCGAGCGCGTGATCCGCGATCTCGCGGCCAGCGGCCACAATATCATTTTCACCACGTCCTTCGGCTACATGAACCCGACGGTTAAAGTGGCGCGCCAGTTTCCCAATGTGCGCTTCGAGCACGCGACCGGCTACAAGCGCGGCAAGAACGTCTCGACCTACATGGCGCGGTTCTATGAAGGCCGCTATGTGATCGGCGAAATCGCCGGCAAGGTCACCAAGTCCAACACCATCGGCTATATCGGTTCGTTCCCGATCCCCGAAGTGGTGCGCGGCATCAACGCCTTTACGGTCGCCCTCAGGAAGGTCAACCCGAAGGCCACGGTCAAGGTGGTCTGGGTCTCGTCCTGGTACGATCCGGGCAAGGAATCCGACGCCGCCAAGGTGCTGATCGACCAGGGCGCCGACATCATCGTCCAGCACACCGACTCGACCGCGCCGCTCCAGGCCGCGCAGTCCGCCGGCGTGCACGGCTTCGGCCAGGCCTCGGACATGACCCAGTTCGCGCCCAAGGCGCATCTGACCTCGATCGTCGACAACTGGGACGGCTACTACGTCTCCCGCGTCAAGGCGGTTATGGACGGCACCTGGGCGGCGGGCGACACCTGGGGCGGCATCGACACCGGCATGGTCGAGCTCGCGCCCTACAACACCGAGGCCCTGTCGCAGGAGATCA
>JBPCWF010000827.1:0-5380 GCA_051009775.1 Hyphomicrobiales bacterium
CACCCCGGCAGCGCGCATGCCGCAGGTGCCGGGCGATGCGGGCAAGGCCCGGGCAAGGCGCCTGCGTGCGATCGGCCGCGAACGGCTCGGCAGGTTGCTGCCATCGTTTGAGGGCAGACGCGTGAACGCACTGATGGAAACCGAAACGCTCGGCCGGACGCCCGAATATCTGGCGGTCGAGATGGAATGGCCGCAAGTGCCGGGCGCGCTGGTCGCGGTCGATGTGACCGGTGTGCGGGGCGAGACGTTGACCGGACAGGCGGCATGAGCGACGGCAAGAAGGCCGGTTTCTTCCGGCGCCTGTTCAAACGCAAGGGCGCGGAGAACGAGCCGGAAGCCACGGCCGCGCCCGCGAAACCCGAAGCGGCGCCGGAGCCGGAGACCCCTCCGCAATTGGCCGATCACGCCGAACTTGCGGAAATAGCGGATGACATGAGTGCCCCGGCGCACTCTTCGACCTTGCCAGAGCCAGAGCGGGCTGCGCCGCCGGTTGCTGCGGCGTCGGTGTCGGACCCGGAGGCGGCCTCGGGCTGGTTCGGCCGGCTGAGGGCCGGCCTGTCGAAATCGTCGCGGGTGCTGACCACCGGCATCACCGACATCTTCACAAAGCGCAAGCTGGACGACGACACGCTGCAGGAGCTGGAGGACGTCCTGATCCAGTCGGATCTTGGCGTCGAGACCTCCATGCGGATCGCGGAAGCGGTCGCCGAGGGGCGCTACGACAAGGAAATCTCGCCGGAGGAGGTGAAGGCGGTGCTGGCGCGCGAGGTCGCCGCGGTTCTGACGCCGGTTGCCCAGCCGTTCGAGTTCGACACCAGCCAGAAGCCGTTCGTGATTCTGGTCGTCGGCGTCAATGGCAGCGGCAAGACGACGACCATCGGCAAGCTCGGCGCCATCGCCGTGCGTGAAGGCTACTCGGTCATGCTTGCCGCATGCGACACGTTCCGCGCCGCCGCGATCGAGCAGCTCAAGGTCTGGGGCGAGCGCTTCGGCGGCGCCGTGCTGGCGCGGCCGCCGGGCTCCGATGCCTCCGGCCTCGCCTTCGATGCGCTCAAGCAGGCGAGAGCCGACGGCACCGACATCCTGATCGTCGACACCGCGGGCCGCCTGCAGAACAAGGCGCATCTGATGGAGGAGCTCAACAAGATCGTGCGCGTCCTGAAAAAGCAGGACGAGACCGCGCCCCACTCGGTTCTGCTGGTGCTCGACGCGACCACCGGCCAGAACGCGGTGAACCAGGTGGAGATCTTTCAGAAGACGGCCGGCGTGACCGGCCTGATCATGACAAAGCTCGACGGCACCGCGCGCGGCGGCATACTGGTGGCACTGGCCGCCAAATTCGGCCTGCCGGTGCATGCCATCGGGGTCGGTGAAGGCATCGACGACCTGCAGCCGTTCGATGCCGAGGAATTTTCCAGAGCGATCGCGGGGTCGGAATGACGGACGAAGCGGAAGAAACCAAACCGAGCGAGGCCGCTCAGCTGCGCAAGCTGGTGCTCGAGGCCGGGCCGTTGCTGGTGTTGTTCGTGGTCAACCTGATCTACGGCATCATTCCCGCGACCGCGGCCTTCATGGTCGCGACCCTCGTAGCACTCGTGGTGTCCTATGCGATCGACCGCTACATCCCGAAGATGCCGCTGATCGCGGCGGGGTTCGTGGCGGTTTTCGGTGGCCTGACCCTGTGGTTCAACGACGACACCTTCATCAAGATCAAGCCGACCGTGGTCAGCGTCCTGTTCGGCGGCGTGCTGCTCGGGGGCTATGTGGTCAGATCCTCGCCGCTCAAACTCATGCTCGGCACCGTGCTTGAGCTGACCGAACAGGGCTGGCGCACGCTGACCCTGCGCTGGGCGCTGTTCTTCTTCTTTCTGGCGGTGGTCAACGAACTGGTGTGGCGCAACTTCTCGACCGACGCCTGGGTCAGTTTCAAG
This sequence comes from Hyphomicrobiales bacterium, assembly GCA_051009775.1. GTDB lineage: Bacteria > Pseudomonadota > Alphaproteobacteria > Rhizobiales > JAJFHB01 > JBPCWF01. The sequence continues at coordinate 1,932 of JBPCWF010000827.1, forward strand.
GTGTTCGGTATCCTGCCGCTGACCATGGTCTTTGCCATCGTCCAGACCGTGGCGATGCAGAAATACGACCCGGGCGCGAGTGGGAACGAAGGCCCGGACAGCCCGGAGTGACCGGCGTCGGCTGACTGCCGGGCAGACAGCTAAGGATAGTCGCCGGTCTCGCCTTCCGGATTGCTGAACGGGGCGAACAGCTTCTCGCCGCGCACCTGGCGGTGCTGGGTCAGCGCCCAGTGGACGCTGGGAAAAGCGATCTCGTCCCAGGGAATTTCGTCCCAGTCGAACAGGGCGACCTCGAGACTTTCCGCGCCGGGTTCGATCGCCGGATCGATCAGGTCGGCGCGGTACATGACCTGGATCTGGCTGATGCGCGGGATCGAATACACCGCGAGCAGGGCGTTTATGGAAATCCTGGCACAGGCTTCCTCATAGGCCTCGCGTTTGGCCGCGTCCTCGACGGTCTCGTTGAGTTCCATATAACCCGCCGGCAGGGTCCAGACGCCGTGACGCGGCGGGATTGCGCGCCGGCACAGGAGCAGCTTGCCGTCATGGGTGACGACCGAGCCTGCCACGACTTTGGGATTTTCGTAATGTACAAAGCCACAGGTGTCGCACACATCGCGATGCACGGTGTCGCCGTCGGGAACGCGGCGCGAAAAGTTGGATGATTTGTGCGGCGGGGTCATGGTCGCCCGATCGTCTTTGCGGAGGCCTGCAAGGGTAGTGCCTTTGACGGGCTTTTGGAACCGCCTGAGCTGCGAGGTTCCGTCTGGCGGCGGCGTTTGTCCGTGCAACTTATGCGGACAATCCGTGCCGATCACGACAGTACAATTTTTTTTGAAGACGATTGATGAACGAGGGCTTGAACATTGCTGCAAGCTTACTCACATCCGCAGGTCGGGAATTGTATTGTACTGAGAGGATTATCCGGGCTCCGGGCCGGACCGACCGGGCGTACGGGCGTAAACTGGATCGGCGGAGGTATGCCCTGAGGCCGGGGAGCAACAAGGGCGGAAGTTTCGCAAATGACACCATCAGGTGAAATCAAGGATCTAAACAAGTCTGCGTATCACCTTCTGAGACGGGCATGGCAGTTCGCGGGTGATCTCTACGCGCAGGAAGTGGGTGCCGAGGGCCTGACGCACCGTCAATTCACCGTGCTGCTCGCAGTCGACCAGAACGAAGGCGCCAGCCAGACCGATCTGGTCTCCATCACCGGCATCGACCGCAGCACGCTCGCGGACCTGGTCAGCCGTCTGATAAAGCGCGGCTACCTGCAGCGCCGGCGGACCAAGGAAGACGCGCGGGCCAATTCGATTAAGCTCACGGCCGCCGGCCGGCGCTCTCTGAAGTCGGCACAGCCGGGGGCGCTGTCGGCCGACAAGAAACTGCTCAAGGTTCTGCCGACGGATCAGCGCAAGGAATTCGTGACGGCGTTGATGAAGATCTCCGACGCGCTCGAGGAGGCGGAGGAAGAGATCATGTCCAACGGCGCCTTTCACGGCAACGGACCGACGCCCAAGCGGCGGCGCGGCAAGGACTGAGCCGGCGCGGGCGGCCCCGTTGCGAAAGTGAGTCCCGATTTAGATCGTAATGTCCAGGCGGCTGCCCGGAGCGGTATATCTCTGGCTGCGCGTTTCGGAAACCTGCGCGAACGGCGCTTCGCGCTGGCGGGGCACGGGCGCTTCCTCCGATACATCTTCGGCCGAGAAACCGGGCCTGGCGGCGCTTGCCGCCTGGGTTTCGGGTTTTTCGGCGTCCGGCCGGGCCTGCCTCGGCGTGTCGCGGCCGCCGCTCAGAACCGCCAGGGCCTCGGCGCTCAGGGAGACCGAAACCGCCGCCTGGCTGCGCCGTCCCGCGCCGGCGTCCGGGCGCGCCGGCGCATTGTCCTGCGGCCCGCGTGCGCGCGGGTCTGCCGCCGGTTTCGCCCGCGGTTTGTAGGATTGCGGGGCGATCAGCGCTGGATCGATCGGAGACGCCATCTGGGGTGCCGGTGCTCTGTGCCAAAACGAGACGGCGGATTAAGACATTGTTAGGGTTAACGCGGCGTTAACGTTTGGCCCGCCTGGACCGGTCCGGCGCTACGGGGCCGCCGCCTGTTCGATTGCGGGCAGCAGCTTCTCGCGCACCGCACCTTCGCTCAAAGGGCCGATATACTTGAAGACGACCACGCCCTTGCCATCGACGACGAAGGTCTCGGGCACGCCGTGGACCCCCCAGTCGATCGCCGCCTTGCCACTGCGGTCGACACCGACGGCCTTGTAGGGATTGCCAAGCTGTCCGAGGAAACGGCGGGCATTTCCCGCACTGTCCTTGTAGTTGATCCCGACCACGTCGACACCGCCGCGTTCGGCCAGCTGCATCAGCACCGGATGCTCCAGCCGGCACGGTCCGCACCATGACGCCCAGACATTGACCAGGGTGACCCGGCCCTTGCTCAGGTCGCCGCTGGTCAGGCCCGGTACGGGCTTGCCGTCCGCCTTGAGGTCCTCCAGCGCGGCCAGCTCGAACTCCGGCGACGGCTTGCCGATCAGCGCGGAGGGGATGTGGGAGGGATCGCCACGGTAAAGGCCGAAATAGAAGACGGTGGCGAGCGCCGCGAAGACGACCAGCGGCAGTACGGCAAGGCCGACCGAACCGCGGCGCGACGCATCGACGCTGGTGGTGTTTGCCTGGTCGTTCATGAGCTCGGCACTTCCCGATCCGTTGCCCTGCGGCGGCGCGGCGCGTCCGGCTCGTCTTCCAGTCGGGCAAGCTGCGCACGCTGAGACCTGATATCGAAAACCGTGACGATCACAAGGCCGGCAAGCACCGCGAAGGTGATGCCGTAGGCGACCAGGACGAAGGCGATATGGGGGGCGGAGAAGTCCACGGGCGGCCCTAGCCTTCCAGCCTGGCCAGTTGCAGCTGGCGCACGCGCCGGCGCAGGATCTCGCCGCGCATGGCGACCAGATGCAGGGTCAGGAACAACACGGTATAGGCGGTCGCCATGATCAGCAGCGGCCACAATATGGACGAATGGATCGCCGGGCCGTCGGCGCGGAACACGCTTGCCGGCTGATGCAGCGAGTTCCACCAGTCGACCGAAAATTTGATGATCGGCACATTGACGAAGCCGACCAGGGCGACGATTGCGGCGATGCGAGCCGCCTTGAGTGGCTCGTCGATGGTCTGCCACACGGCAATATAGCCGAGATAAAGCAGGAACAGGACCAGCACCGAGGTCAGGCGCGCGTCCCAGACCCACCATGCGCCCCACATGGGCTTGCCCCAGAGCGAGCCGGTGACGAGGGCAAGAAAGGTGAAACAGGCGCCGATCGGGGCTGCGGTCTTGGCCGCGACGTCGGCCAGGGGATGGCGCCAGACCAGCGCGACGGCGCTTGCCACCGCCATGATCGTGTAGATGCACAGAGCCATCCAGGCGGCGGGAACGTGGATGAACATGATGCGCA
>JBPCWF010000828.1:0-3183 GCA_051009775.1 Hyphomicrobiales bacterium
TCGGGTAACCGGCATGGACGAATTCCTCCGCCGCATGGATCGCCGGCTTGTCCATCATCTCCATGCCGCCGGGAATGATACCGGCGCTGATGATGTCGGCGACGCTGGCGCCGGCCTGTTCGCTGGAGGCGAAGCCGACCAGCACGGCACGCGCGGTCTCGGGCTTTCTCAGGATTCGGACCGTCACCTCCGTGACCACGCCGAGCAACCCCTCCGAACCGATCACAAGGCCGAGCAGGTCATAGCCTTCCGCGTCCAGATGCTTGCCGCCGACACGCACCACCTCGCCCGAAATGAGCACCATTTCGAGGCCGAGTATGTTGTTGGTGGTGAGGCCGTATTTCAGGCAGTGCACGCCGCCCGAGTTCTCCGCCACATTGCCGCCGATGGTGCAGGCGATCTGGCTCGACGGGTCGGGCGCATAATAGAAATCCTCATGCTCCACGGCCTGCGTGATCGCCAGATTGGTGACGCCCGGCTGGACCACCGCGCACCGGCTTTCGTAGTCGATCTCGACCACGCGGTTGAACTTGGCCATGCCGAGCAGGATGCCGTCTTCGAGCGGCAGCGCGCCGCCGGAGAGCGACGTGCCGGCACCGCGCGGCACCACCTTGATGCCTTCGGCATGGCAGTATGAGAGAACGTCTGACACCTGCTGCGTGGTCGAGGGCAGCACGACCAGCATCGGAACCTGCTTATAGGCGGTCAGGCCGTCGGACTCGTAGACCCGCATCTCCTCGACTTCGTCAATCACGCCCTCGCCCGGAACGATGGTGCGGAGATGACGTGCGATTTCCCTGCGGCGCGACAGGATCTCGCGGTCGGGCGCGGGCATTACCAAATTCGTCATCAACCTCTCCAGGCGACGGAATGTTGCGCAGTCGCCCCCCGGGCCGCCTTCAAGACAGGTTGGGGAGGCATCTCCGCCAGCAGAGCCAAGTCTCTGGCAACAGTAAGAAATCTGGGTCTCGCGCACAATCTCCGACGCCCGGGTATTTCGGATTGCGGAACCGGGTGCCCCGGCGGCGCAGTGCGTCAGGGCGCGACACGGTGCGCATGCAAACAAAGATGTGATCGAAATGTTTATGTCGGCTCCGCCCGCCGCTTGTTACCCCTGAAGCCCTCCTGGCATCACACCCAGAGTGCATTTCACCGTTCAAGGAGACGAACATGATGCTGTTGAGACTGTGCGCGGCCCTTGCCGTCTGTGCCCTGCCCCTGTCCGCGGCGGCGGCCGAAGGCGATGCGACCGCGGGCAAGAAGATCTTCAAGAAATGCGGGGTGTGCCATTTCGTCGACAAGGAAAAGAAAAAGATCGGGCCCAGCCTGAAAGGCGTCATCGGCCGGACCGCCGGCACATGGGATAAATACAAATATTCCAAGGCGATGAAGGCCGCCGGTGAAGGCGGTCTCACATGGTCGGAAGAAACGCTCGCGGAGTATCTGATCAAGCCCAAGAAGCTGGTTCCGGGCACCAAGATGGCCTTCCCCGGCCTCAAGAAGCCCGAGGACCGGCTCAATGTGATCGCCTATATCAAGACCTTCTCGCCGCCGCCCGCGGAGTGAGGCCGGCCATACGAGCTACGCCATGTGCAATCGACGCCCGGACTGGATCCGGCAGTCTCGTCATTGGCAAACACCCCGGCAACTCTCGTCGTTCCCGCGAAAGCGGGAACCTATTGGCCACTGCCGCAGGATGGCGCGCGAACTGCAGTTCTGCAAACCCGCCTACACGTTCGGACCTCCTGTAGATGCGGAACTGCCAATAGATCCCGGCTCAAGGCCGGGATGACGCGGTTGAGATGGTCCGGCTCCTTGTAAGCAATCGCATCGTCAAACCGGATATCAAGTGCGTCAAGCACGGCCATTGCGAATGAAAGACCGATATCCGCTAAGCCAAGCGCTCAGCGGCCGCGATGCCGGAGAGATAGGCGCCGTGGGCGGTGGTGAAGAATTCAGGATGGGTCGCCTCGCCCGCGAAATAGAGCCTGCCGTTGATCGGTTCGGCGAGTTTTGCGCGCTGATGGAACTGGCCCGGAAGGGCGTTTGCATAGGCGCCCTTGACCCAGGGGTCGCCGCGCCAGGCGGTGACATTGTGTCCGGTGATGTGTTTCGCGACGTCGCTGCCGAACACCGACACCAGCTTCTCCGTGGCGTAACCGACCGAAGCTTGCTGCCCGGCGCGCTCCAGCCAGTCCGCGAAGCGGCCGCCGGTGACACCGACGACATAATCGAAACCGTAGGGGCGGACGTGGAACGACATGGGCACTTCGTCGCCGGTGATCGCCATGAAGCCGGCCGGCACATCGGGTCCGAACACGTCGCGGTCGAAAACGAGGCAGATCCGGTTGTGATTGCCGAGCGGCAGGTTGGCGACCGCCTCGAGCTTCCAGTCGGGCAAGGCGGGTGTGAACCGGATGTCGCCCGCGCCCAGAATGCCGGTCGACACGGTGATCAACACCGCGTCGGCCGAGACCGTGCCCTTCGAGCTTGTCGCGCGGATCCGCGGCCCGGTCCAGTCGATCTCGCTGACGGCGGCGTTCAGAGTGACCGGCACATCGGCGCCGAAGCGGGAGATCAGCGTGCCGTAACCGTCCTTGAGCGGCCAGTTTTCCTCCGTGTCCCGATAGCTGATCAGATCCGCAGCCGAGATCTGGTCGACGTCCATCGATGCGTAGAGCGACAATATGTAGTCGAAAGCAGGCGTCCACCGGCTTTCGCGTTCGGTGACGTCGAACACCGAGGCGTCCCGACCGGTCTCGGTGAAGCGGGCTGTAACGGTAAACTGCGCGTCGAAAAACGCCTCCCACTCCTCGATCTCTTCCGCCGAGACCCAGCGGCCGTTCTCGAAACAGTTCCGCGGGAAACCGTCCTTGGTGTATGTGACACCCAGTTCATCGGCGATCTTGACGAACGGGTTGAGGCTGGCTGAATGGAGCCAGTGGCAGCCGAGGTCGAACGGCACGCCCGGCCGCACCTCCTCGGTATAGGCGCGGCCGCCGATCCGGTGCGAGGCCTCGAGCAGGACGAAGCTCTTGCCCAGGCGCTGCAACGTCCTGGCGGCGCCCAGCCCGGCGGCGCCCGCGCCTATGATGACGACATCGACTTCACTCATGCCCGGTTCGATCTTCTTTTGTTGGTCGCACAGGAGGTGGCACAGGCCGCGGCGGAACACAACACCGG
>JBPCWF010000829.1:0-6557 GCA_051009775.1 Hyphomicrobiales bacterium
TGTCTATGTTGCGGTCGAGGAGCTCCGGCTCGTCTTCGGTCAGGTAGTTCCAGTTGATCCGGGGATCGCGGTAGACGTGATAGACGCCCGCCGGCACGTGGATCATCAGGTTGCGGTCCATCGGCCCGGCCTCGAGCACGAGAACCGAGTGGCGGCCGTCGGCGCTCAGCCTGTTGGCCAGCACGCAGCCCGCCGAACCGGCGCCGACGATCACATAGTCATAAGCCTTTGCGTGGGCCATTCCTCCCCCCATGCGATGGATGCGCGCAACCGGGGTCCGCTCACACGCCCGGAAACGGCCCGATGTGATGCGTCCCGTGCTCGACCTGGAACACGTTGGCATAGAGATTGGCGATCCACTTCTTGCCTTCGGTGGTCAGGCGCAGATATTCCACGGCCGGGCCGATATAGGGCTCCACGCAGCTCCAGAAGAACTCCGGATATTTGTCGGTCAGATCGGCCGGCGACCGGTAGCTCATCTTCTCCGTGGTGCCGGTTTCCAGGAACTCCCAGTAAAGCCCGTTGCTCTTGCGGTGATAGAACGGATCGCCCATCTGGCCGATCAGGTCGGCGGCTCTGACCAGCGCCCCTTCGCTTTCGGTGTTCTGGTGCTCGGGCGTCTGGGGGATCGGAAAACGGGTCATCTCGATCAGATCGGCGATGCGCTCGCCGTCGATATAGTCCGACTGGTCGAAGCGCTCGCGCACATAGATCTTGCCGCGGTCTATGTGATAGGGCGTCAGATAGGCGTCCGACGCGCCTCTGGGCGGCGTCACCGTGTCGCCGTCCGCGTTGATGACGAATTCGCTTGTCGTGTCCTGCTTGCAGACGCCGCGCACATAGCCGATGTCGTGCACCAGGAGGGCGAGCGTGAAATGAAGCCAGTCCCTGGGCGTCAGGGCTTCCGACAACAGCCGGCCGCGCATGATCTGCTGGCCGCACAGGGTGACCATCATGGTGTGATGCACATCGTGGTAGAGCGCGTTCGAATTGCCGATCCGCTCCAGCATCAGGCGCGCGGCGCCGCCCAGATAGGTGGCGTATTCCGGCTCTCTGCTGCCGAAATACTGACGATAGGTCCTGGTCAGGTTTTCACCCAGCCCGTCGGCGGCAAGCGAGATCGGATTCAGCATGGCTGCTCCAGGCTTTGCGGCGCGATGGGCCTGAGATGCGTCCCGTGTGGCCCGCGCCATGGTGCACGTCCGTGGCGGCCGGCTCCTGGCCCGGCACCGGCGCGTCCGCAAACAGTCTAGAGCATCGATCCTTCATATAGAATCATTTGATGGAGCCAAATCAGTTCAGCCGGCTAGGCGCAAAGCGCGGCGCGATGTGGGGCATCGGGCAAGCTTTGCTACAACGCCGGTGAGCTGATCTGGCCCACCGGAGGCCGGTTTTTCGCGCCCGCTGGACGTCGTTAAGCTCCACTTGTGGTCACCCGGACCACGGCGTGGACCTTGCCTCGCCAGCAGACGCGAAAAGCCGGTCAAATGATCCTGTATGAAGGATCGATGCTCTAGCAGCCTGGGCCGGGGATCACGCGGCAAAAATATTCGTGCACATGCGGTCCCCGGCGCTCCGGCGTTACTGCGACTTCTGCAGCCGCACGACAATCAGCCCCCGTTCGATGTCGCTGACCAGAATGGTCCCGCTGCGCAGATAGGGGTAGGTGCCCCACGCGCCGCCGAAATCGTTGTCGTCGATTTCCGGCGCAGTGTCGAAAAAGGCGATTCTCTCGGCTTTCAGCGGGTCCGTGACGTCGAGCACGGTCAGGCCGCGCAGATAGTTCGACATGTAGTAGAGGTTGCCCTTGGTGAAGCCGTTGTGATCGATGTCCTTGGTCGGTCCCTCCCAGGCGACCTTCACCTCGCCCGGATTGCGCAGGTCTTCGATGTTCATGACCCGCACCGTTGTGTTGAGCTCGATCGGCGTCTGGTTGAGAATACTGTTCTTGTACTCGTCCCCTTCGTCATGAATGAAGACGTGCTTCTTGTCCGCGCTCCACCAGCCGGAATGCGTGTAGATCGAGTTGTCGTATTCGCTGGAGCTCAGCATGATCGGCAGTTTGGACTTGTCGGTCACGTCCCAGATGTCGACGCTGTCCTCGTTGTAGTCGATCAGCACTTCGCACGGGTCGTGGGCGATGCCGTTATCCGGATCGCCGCATTGCTTGGCCTGCGCGCCTTCGACGATCAGCGTTGTCGCGTCGTGAACGTAGAACGTGCCGGCCGGCGGCACGGCGACTTCAGCGGGCTTTGCCGGGTCGGGTTTGAGAGAATAGATCCTGAACGCGCCGAAATCCTTGTCGATATCGGTCAGCGCCGTTCCGCCCGGAGACAGATTTGACCCCAATATGTAGAGCGCGGGCTCCAGGTCCTTCGATATGGCGACGCCGGTGGCATAGTCGACATTGGAAATGTAGACGTTGTGCGCGTTTGTGTCCTCGCTCTGGAACGTGACCAGAGAGACGCGTTCCGGCAGGCCGGTGAGGTCGAGGACCTGGAGTTGTCCCGCGCCTCCCTGCGGACCGTCGGTCGTCACATAGGCGTAAGCGTCGTAGCGGCCCTTCTCCGCGTTGTAGAACTGATAGACCTTGAGGTCCCTCCAGATGGCAATGTCGCCGGGAATGACGTCGCCGGTCGATGTCGGGTTGGCGGGATCCCTGGCGTCGAACGCGGGCACCACCCTTGGATGTGTCGGTTGGGTTACATCGACGACGGCGCTGCCGTTCTCGAGGCCGATAAGGGCGTACTCCTTTTCGTCATTGAGGTCGACGAACCCCCAGATGTCATTGGCCGCGCCCGGGTTGCTGGAAAACTGGTGGAGTGCGACCCGGGACAGATAGTCGACGCCTTCGCACGGATAGTCTCCGGCCTTGCCGTCGACGCAGCGGATCGGTCCCTGCGCCGGAGCCACGGGCGCGCCTTCCGCTCTTGCCGCCGTGATCGACTCTATGACATTGAGCGCCTTGCGGTCCTGCAGCAGGATGAAGCCGCGCTGCTTCAGGGCCGCCCGGTTCGTGTGGGAAAGGCCGATGACATAGGTCGGGTTCGCCAGGGGCCCCCGGTTGGTAAAGCCGGTCGCCGTCGAAAAGCCGCCCTGCACCCTGATGTCGTCCGCCAGCAGCAGCTGGCTTTCCTCAGGCGTGACGATGTAGCTGCCGGCGGCGACGTTGATGGTGTCGCCGGCGGCCGCCTGGCCGTGGGCGTAGCTGATGGTCTTGCAGGGCGCGCCCGGATCGGCGCAGGTTCCCTGATCGGTGCCGGTTTTGCCGTCGACATAGCGCTGGCCGCCGGCCTGGGCGAGGCGGACCTCGGAACCGGCGTCTTGCTGCGCTGCCGGTGTCTGGCCGGTCTCCGCGCCGGGCGCCCATGCCAGGCCCAGTGTTTCCAGACGCGCGGCATAGCTCTTCGGCAGACCGGAAATGACCGGCCGGTCGACGTCGGACGCCGGTTTGAGCGCTCCCGCATCGCTCCCGCAGTCTCCCCTGACAGTGATCAGGCGGTTGAACAGCTTCAGGTTCACGACCGCGGAGCTCTTGTAGTCCAGGGTGTAGGTGCCTCCCGACAGGCAGACCTTGTCGCCCTTGCCGGCCTGAGACCGTACATAGTCGAATGTCTTGCACGGAGTTTCCGGGTTCGAGCAGTCGCCCTGGTCGGTGCCGCGTTCGGCATCCGCATAGCGGGCATTGTGCTCCGAATGGGCGGACGCGATCCCGCTGGAAAGGGTGATCAGGAACGCCGCCAGCAGGTTCGGAATGATCCGGCTTGCCGCAGCCTTGGGCAGATATGAGTGATCCATCTTGAGCGCTTCCTCCAACTCGCGATTCGTCCCCCAGCTGCCCGGATGAGTATAGGCTCGAATTGCGGGTGGAGGATGTCTGTGAAAATTCTCACAGTAGCGCGTTTTTTCGGCCGCCTTGCGCGGCCCTATTTCACAGTCTGGATGACCTCGAAGCCCTCGAAATTGGGATGGCCGAGATAGAGCGCGCTATTGTCGCCCGCGTTCTTGTGGGCGGCGCGGAAATGCTCCGAGCGGGTCCAGTCGATGAAAGCCTGCTCCGAGGCCCAGACCGTATGTGAGGAATAGAGCGTGTGGTCGTCGTTGACCGGGCCTTTCAGCAGGTGGAACTCGACGAAACCCGCCACCTGATCGAGATGCGTGTCGCGGTTCATCCAGACCTGCTCGAACGTGTCCTCCGACCCCGGCACGACCTTGAACCTGTTCATCGCGATGTACATTCGGTGTTCTCCTTGTTTGCGCGGGATCGCGCGAATTGCGTTGCGTCCCGGGCCGCGGAACGACAGCCAACCCGTCGGAACAATCCTGAGCCGATACGGCCAAAGATTGGCAAAGCGCGCCTCTTGCAATTCACAACGGCTTCAGCATCCGGCGTCGACAGATGGTCCGGGCGACCGAAGAACTCCGGCTTGCCGGGCCCCGGAGATTGTTGGATATCGGCGATTGTGCTATGCACACAAATAGTGTGTTTCATTTGACTGAGAACCACGGAGCTGACCGCCAGGACCCAAAAAATTAATCTGGAGTGGTCGGGGGTTGTGGAGTTCGGTTTGCATGGCGGCGCAGTGGAACGACACCGCAGTTGGTTATTTGGGGATGAGTATCATTGTTTGTCGTGGATATCTGCTCGCCATCGTCCTGTCGGCATTGCTGATTGCGCAGCCTTGCGGCCAAAGGGCCGAGGCGGCGGATCTCCCGGGATCTGTCCAGTACCAGGTGGAAACCGAAAGCGGCTTCTCGGCTACAATCGTTCCGTTCTATCTCTGGATGTCTGGCATCAACGGAACCGTCGGCGCGCTCGGCGTCAACGTCGATGTGGATATCACCCCGATCGACATTCTCAAGAATCTCGGTGAATTTCTGGATGTGCTGGAGGGGGTCTATTTCGGCACGGGCGAAGTGCGCTACGGCAGGTTCGGTGCGTTCTACGACATCGTCTATCTGGAAGTGTCCTCGCTCAACGAAGTTGACCTCGAATTCGTACGCGGCAGGTTGGATGTCGCATTTGACCAGAAGATCACGACATTGGCCGGCAGTTTCAGGCTCTATGAGACCAGCGATGGCTACCTCGACCTCCTGGCGGGCGCACGTATTTGGGACATCAACCAGGACGTCGGCTTAGACCTGGGAATTGTCGGCCTGACCGTTTCGGAAGGCTCGAAATGGGTCGATCCTCTGGTCGGCGGCAAGGGTCGCTACAACCTCTCAGAAAACTTCTACATCTCCGGCTGGGCGATGGTCGGCGGTGTTGTCACGGGGTCGGAGTTCATGTGGGATGTCTGGGGCAATGTCGGCTATCAGGTTGCCGGTTGGCTCGATGCCTTTGTCGGCTTCCGCGCCATGGGCACCGACTATGATTCAGGTGGCATCGACTGGGACGTGGTGCAAGTATGGCCCGACGGTGGGCGCGGCGATCAAGTTCTGAGCGGACGTGCATGACCTGCGCTGTCCCACACCGGACAGACCCGCTCGCTTAAGCTCCAGACTATAGATAAACTGCAGGACGGTTCGAAGCGTTCGCATGAGCGATTTCGTTCCGCGGTGCCGGCCGCTGGCGGTGCCGCCCCCGGAACATGGCGGCGGTTGGATGACATGGGAGTATTTACGTGAGAAGCAAAAACAAGAATCCGCATCTCGGTCCGGATCGAGCGGCCGCACGTTATCCGGCCCTCGTGATCTGCCTGCTTGCGTTGTTTTCCGCCGCGACGGCCGAGCCCGCCCGGGCAGGCGAAATCGACGTCACCGGTTACTGGACCCAGAAGGGCGACTACCGCATACGCACGCTCGACAAACGCCACGCCATCGGCATGGCCGAAAGCTCGGGCAGCTTCAGCCTGGAAGGGCAGGGGCTGAAACTGGATGATCTCAAAACGGAGTGCTACTGGCTGGCGGAATTTTCAAGCTGGACCGATATCCGCTGCGTTGCGTCGGAAGACAGTGCAAATTTCCTGCTCTTCAGCGTGTTGATGAAGATCGACAGGAAGGGTGTTTCCTCGGGCTCCGCGGAGATCGTATCGGGCACGGGAAAATTCGCCAAAATGCGCGGCAGATTCTCGGTGGTATGGGACTTTGCCGACAATGCGGAGAACCTGAAATTCAACGGATTTTCGCTCGAGCTCAAGGGAAAGGTAACCCTCGGCTCCGATCAGTAACCGCTCCGCCGGGGCCTCCAGAACATCATCCGGCCATATTTTTTCATTTCATGGCGGCACATTGCTACGGCCGCTCCGGCCTTGCGCGTCACGCACCCCATAAAACAAGCAACAATGCGAAAAGCTCTCTACTCCCTGTCCGCCGTCATTTCGGCGTCGGCGCTGATCAATTTGTGCAATGCGGTTCTGCTGACCGTGCTGCCGGTCTATCTCGCCGCCGCATCGTCGAGCCAGGATGCTTCCGCGCTCCTGGCGGCGGCCTATTCCCTGGGCTTTCTGCTGGGTTGCGTATGGGGCCCGCGGGCGATCTCGCGCACCGGCCATATCCGTGCGTTCGCCGCGGCGGCGTCGGTCTGCACCATCGTCACGGTCATGTTCACCTGGCAT
>JBPCWF010000830.1:0-4246 GCA_051009775.1 Hyphomicrobiales bacterium
TGCTGTGGGAGCCGCTCAAGGGCCATGTCGACCCGGCCAGCGCAACCAACGCCTTCGCCATCGCCGCGCGCAAGATGGGCGCCACGGTCTACCGCCACGCCCCGGTGATCGAGACCAATCCGCTGCCCGACGGCGCGTGGGACGTGGTCACGACCGAGGGCACGATCCGCGCCCAGGTCGTGGTCAATGCGGCCGGGCTCTGGGCCCGCGAAGTGGCGGCGCTCGCCGGTGCCACGCTGCCGCTGATGCCGGTCGAGCACCATTATCTGGTGACCGAGGCCGTGCCCGAGATCGAGGCGTTCGACGGCGAAGTGCCGACCGCGACCGATAGCGAGGCCGGCTGGTATATGCGCCAGGAAGGCATGGGGCTGCTGCTCGGCGCCTATGAAAGCACCTGCTATCACTGGGCGGAGGAGGGGACCCCGCTCGATTTCGGCCACGAGCTGCTGCCGGACGATCTTTCGCGCATGGAGGACAATTTCGCGCGCGCCGTCGAGACCATGCCGTGCCTGGAGACGGCCGGCATCAAGCGGGTGATCAACGGGCCGATGATCTTCTCGCCCGATCTTGCGCCCTTGCTCGGCCCATATCCTGGACTGAAAAACTATTTCTGCGCCTGCGGCGTCATGACCGGCTTCAACCAGGGCGGCGGGGTCGGCCGGGTGCTGGCCGAATGGATCATCGACGGCGAGCCGTCGCTCGACATCTTCTGCTGGGACGTTTCGCGCTTCGGCGACTGGGCCGACAGCACCTACACCCGGGAGCGCACGCGCTACTTCTATGAACACCGCACCGAACGGGTCTATCCCTATCAGGAATTCCCGGCGGGCCGCCCGGTGCGTACCACACCTGTCTACGACACGTTGAAAGCCGAAGGCGCGGTCTTCGGCTCGAATTTCGGCCTCGAGTTTCCCCTGTGGTATGCCCGCGACGGCGAGGCGGCCGAGGACAGCTACGGCTATGGCCGCGGCAACTGGTTCGACGCCGTCGGCGAGGAATGCCGCGCGCTGCGCGACGGTGTCGGCCTGTTGGAGATCTCCACTTTCGCCAAATACGACGTGACCGGGGAGGGGGCGGAGGCCTGGCTCGACCGGATCATGGCCAACCGCATGCCCCGGACCACGTCCAAGACCGTGCTGACGCCGATGCTCAGTCCGCAAGGGCGGCTGATCGGCGACTTCACGGTGACGCGGCTGGCGCCGGACCGGTTCTGGATCCTGGGCTCCGGCGCCATGCAGCGCTATCACATGCGCTGGTTCGAGCAGCATCTGCCGCCCTCGGGCGTTCAGGTGCTGAACCGGTCAGGGACCCATGCCGGTCTTCAGATCGCCGGCCCCAATGCCCGCACCCTGCTGCAGCGGGTGACCGGCGCGGATGTCGGCGGCAACGCCATGCCGTTCCTGTCGGGACGCGAAATCGAGGCCGGCGCTGTGTCCGGCATCGTCGCCGTGCGCGTCTCCTACACGGGCGAACTCGGCTATGAGCTCTATTGCCCGGCCGAGCGCCAGCACGCCCTGTTCGACGCTCTGCGCGAGGCGGGCGGCGATCTCGGCCTCCGGCTTGCCGGGTCTCGCGCCATGATGAGCCTCCGGCTTGAGAAGTCCTTCCCCGGATGGGGCCTGGAACTCGGGACTGACTACACGCCCTACGAATCCGGCCTTGGCCGTTTCGTCAAACTGGACAAGGGCGATTTCGTCGGCAAGCAGGCAGCACAGTTGCGCGCGGAGGAGGGGCCGCGCGAGCGCATCGCCACGTTCGTGGTCGATGCCAACGGTGCCGACGCGTTCGGCGGCGAGGCTGTCTATCGCGATGGAGAACTCGCCGGTTATGTCACGTCCGGCGGCTACGGCCACTGTGTCGGCGAAAGCCTCGCCATGGGCTATCTCAAGCCCGGGCACTGGGCGCCCGACGGCGGCTTCGAAATCGACATCCTGGGCGAGCGGCGCGCCGCCACCCTGTCGCCGAAGGCCAGAGTCGACCCGGATGGCTTGCGCATGCGCAGCTAGGGCCTGTCCACAGACCCTAGAGCATTTGCTGCTGTGCCGCGCACGTGCCTGCGGTACAATGCCGGAAATCCGATCATCAACGAGGGTACAGCGCCATGCCGTCATTCGACGTCGTTTCACGCACCGACCTGCCCGAGGTCGACAATGCAATCCAGGGGGCAATGCGCGAGATCGGCACGCGCTATGACTTCAAGGGCTCCGACTGCTCGATCGAGCGCGCCGAGGAGGTCCTGACCATCAAGGCGGACGACGACCTCAAGCTGAAGCAGGTGCAGGAGGTGCTGAAGACCTACCTGGTGCGGCGCAAGGTCGATGCCGGCGCCTTCGACTTCGCCGAGCCGGAAAAGGCTTCCGGCAACACCGTGCGCCAGACGGTCACCATCAAGCAGGGCGTGGAGCGCGACCTCGCCCAAAAGGTCGTCAAGGCGATCAAGGGCGCCAAGATGAAGGTTCAGGTCGCCATTCAGGGCGATGAACTGCGCATCACCGGCAAGAAACGGGACGATCTTCAGAGCGCCATCGCGCTGATCAAGGACATGAAGATCACCCAGCCCCTGCAATATGTGAACTTCCGGGACTGATCACGCTCTAATCGTTGGCGCTGAGCCAGCCGGCGCCGCAGTTGAGCGGCGCCATCGCCAGGTGCTGTGCGATGGTCTGGCCGACATCGCTGAAGCTTGCCCGCCTGCCGATGCGCCGCGGCGTCACGTCCGGGCCCGAGGCCAGCACGGGAACGCATTCCCGCGTGTGGTCGGTCCCGGTCCAGGTCGGGTCGCAGCCATGGTCGGCGGTCAGGATCGCGAGATCGCCGGGCTTGAGGCGCCTGAGAAAGGCCGGCAGCCGGCGGTCGAACGTCTCGAGCGCTGCCGCATAGCCCGCAACATCGCGCCGGTGGCCGAAAAGCGTGTCGAAGTCTACGTAATTGGCGATCGCGAGTCCGCCATCGGCGAGCGTGCCCACGGCTCTGAGCGTTTCATCGAACAGGGCCGCGTTGCCGGCGGCCTTGCGGATGTCGCCCGTGCCCTGATGGGCGAAGATATCGCCGATCTTGCCGATCGAGATCACCTGTCGGCCGTCTCCGGTCAGCCGGTCGAGCAAGGTCGGTTCGGGCGGCGGCACCGAATAGTCGCGCCGGTTGGCGGTGCGCTCGAAATCGCCGGGGCCGGAGCCCACGAAGGGGCGGGCGATCACGCGGCCGATGTTAAGGGGATCGACCAGCTCCCGGCCCGTTTCGCAGATGGCGTAGAGCCGCTCAAGGCCGAAGCTCTCCTCATGCGCCGCGATCTGGAACACCGAATCCGCCGAGGTATAGACGATCGGTTTTCCCGAGCGCATATGTTCCTCGCCGAGGTCGTCGATGATCTCTGTGCCGGAGGCATGCCTGTCGCCGAGCACGCCGGGCAGACCGGTACACGCAATGAAATCCTCGATCAGCTTCGGCGGAAAGGCCGGCGTCTCGTCGGGGAAGTAGCCCCAGTCGAATGTTACCGGAACGCCGGCCAGCTCCCAATGGCCCGATGGCGTGTCCTTGCCGCGCGAGGTCTCGACCGCGTAGCCCCACTGGCCCGCGGTATCGCCCGGCAGGGCAATGGGCGTGCTGTTGCCGCCGGTGCATTCCGTCCAGGCATGGCCGAGCCCCAGCGCCATGAGGTTCGGCAGGTCGAGCGGTCCGCGGCGCAGGCCCGCCCGGTCGCCGGTGCCCGCGGCGCAGGCGGCGAGAATATGGCCAAACGTATCGGAACCCTCATCGCCGAACCGGGCGGCATCCGGCGCCCCGCCGATGCCGAAGGAATCGAGGACAAGAAGAAACGCACGGCTCATGATCAGGTGCTTTCGATATGCCGGCGCACGGGAGGCCCCGACGGTGCCGCGTCTCCGAGCTTATACGCCTCCTGAAGAATATTTGCCGCTTTTTCCGCCGTGCCGTCGTCCCTGGCGTGGATCAGGGCGAGGGGACTGTCCGGGCCGACTTCCTGGCCCATGCCGGCCAGGCCCGTAAGGCCGACGGCGTGGTCGATCTCATCGCTTGCGCGCCGCCGCCCGCCGCCAAGCTCGACCACGGCGAGGCCGATCGCGCGGGTGTCGATGGACGCGACGGTGCCGGTCTCCCGGGAAAGAGCAGGGATTTGCACCGGAGCGACGGGCAGGTGATCTCCAGCCTTTTCGACGAAATCGGCCGGGCCGCCGAGCGCAGTGACCATGCGCGCGAACCGTTCGCAGGCGGCGCCCGAGGAGAGCGC
>JBPCWF010000831.1:0-2996 GCA_051009775.1 Hyphomicrobiales bacterium
GGCGATCGGCGGCCATCCGGCGATCCTGAAACCGCCCGCGCCCGCCAGCACGTAATGCAGCGTCGCCCGGTCCTGGCAGCCCATGTCGATCATGCCGCCGCCGCGCACTTCGCACAGAGCGAACGGATCGACATCGCACACCAGTCCGCCCAAAACCTGGTCGAGATCAATCATGGCGCCAAGCTTCGCGGCACGGACGACATTTCGCAAGCCTGCCGGACGATAAGGCACACCATCGCGACCATAGGGCACGGCATCTTTCCTAGCTTCTAGCGCACCTGAAAAAAACAAACGGGAGCGTCACCATGTCCTGCTGCGACAACCACGACCACCCCATCGACCGCCGCGCGCTGCTCAAGGCCACCGCGGCCGGCGTTGCCGTGGCGGCCACCGGCGCGGCCGCTGCTCCCGCCGCTGCCGCGGACGATCCCTATGCCGACCCGGCGAAGCCCGCCCTGCCGCAAACCGACATGCAGGTCGACCTTTCGAACACCGCTCTGGTGGTGACCGACCCGCAGATCGATTTCCTCAGCCCGAAGGGCGTGACCTGGAAGGTGGTCGGCAAGAGCGTCGAAGAGAACGGCACCGTGGCGAACATCGGACGGCTCATGAAGGCGGCAAAGGACGCCGGCATGACCGTTGCGATCTCGCCGCATTACTATTATCCGACCGACCATGGCTGGAAGTTCGGCGGACCGCTGGAGAAGCTGATGCACGCGATCGGCATGTTCGACCGCAAGAGCCCGCTCTCGGTCGACGGGTTCGAGGGCTCGGGCGCCGATTTCATGCCGGAATACAAACAGTTCATCGAGGACGGCAAGACCATCATCGCCTCGCCGCACAAGGTCTACGGGCCCGAGGCCAACGACCTGTCGCTGCAATTGCGCAAGGCCGGCATCGACCGCATCGTGCTTGCCGGCATGTCCGCCAACCTGTGCGTCCAGGCGCATCTCCACGAGCTTCTGGAACAGGGCTACGAGGTCGCCGTGGTGCGCGACGCGACCGCGGCGGCGCGGTTGCCGGAGGGCGACGGCTATCTCGCGGCGTTGATCAACTTCCGCTACATCGCCAATGCACTGTGGACCACGGATGAGGCAGTTCAGCGCATCACGGCGGCAAAGACTTGATTCCATAAGGCCGGGGGAATAGGTGCACGGAGGGCGGCCCGAGACCATTGCGGGCGATGGGTGGCAGCCCTCCGTGCACAGTTCTTCATGAGCCCTGGGAAACGAACATGGCAGAGACGGGATCCAAAGCCGGCACGGGCCTGACCATTATCACGCTGCTCGCGCTGCTCGCCGCCTGCACGGCGGTTGCGGTTTACCTCTGGACGAGCCTGGAAGACGTGGCGATGTCCGGCCACGGCTGGGCCGCCATGATCCTGGGCGTCGTCATCTCCTTCGCCCTCGGCGTCGGCCTGATGATGCTGGTGTTCATCTCCAACAGGCGCGGCTACGACGACGACGTGTCGTGAGCCGGTTGCACCGGCGGGTCCCGTGCAGCATAGATGCACCGGAACAACCCGCACGGAGCCGCTCACCATGCCCGCGGACCTGACGCTCAGGCCGGCGCACTCAAAAGATGCCGACTACATCGCCGCCGCCGAAACCGTTGCCGACATCGCCCGGTTCGTCATGCCATGGCCGGCCGCTGAACATCTCCAGCGCATGACGGAGCCCGATTTCGCCTACTACGTCTGTGAAGATCGCGCCAGCGGACCCGTGGGCTACGCCATTCTGCGCGGCATCGGCGGCCCGCACCGCTCGATCGAGCTCATGCGTCTGGCGGTGACCGAGCGCGACCGCGGCGCCGGCAGCGCCCTGCTTTCCCTGATCGCCCGCGAAGCGTTCGACGGCCTCGGCGCCAACCGGCTGTGGCTCGACGTCTTTCCCGACAACGCCCGCGCCCGGCATGTCTACCGCCGCTTCGGCTTCGTCGAGGAGGGCACCTTGCGGGAGAGCTATCTGTGGAACGGGGCGTTCCGCTCGACCATCGTGATGTCGATGCTGGCGCGGGAGTATTCCGGGCCTGGCCCGGGGCCACCTCGGCCTGACTGACATTTGGCACCGTTCTGGTGTAAAGACCGACGCGAAGACAAACTGGGACGGACCCGATGACCCACCCCGACTATCCTTTCGGGCAATCGTTGCGCGAGGACATCACGACCAAGCTGGCCTCGTTCGAGCGCCGGGCCATCGACGATGGCGACCTGCGGCATGCGGCCGTCGCCGTGGTGGTGGTCAAGAGCCTGGACGATGACGGCGCGTCCGTCCTGCTGACCTACCGGCCCGCGGGCATGAGACGGCATGCCCGGCAGTACGCCCTGCCCGGCGGCCGCATGGACGAGGGCGAGACCGAGGTCGAAACCGCGCTGCGCGAACTTCACGAGGAACTTCGCCTGGAGCTCGGGCGGGACAGCGTGATCGGCATACTCGACGACTATCCGACCAGATCGGGCTTTCGCATCACCCCCATCGTCGCCTGGGGCGGCGAGGCCCGGGCCCTCGACCCCGACCCTGTCGAGGTCGAGAAGGTGCTGAGGATCCCCCTGACTGAGCTCGATACCGACGCGATCCCGCTGTTCAAGGAGACGCAGCCGGGCGAACCGCCGATCCTCTATTCCCTGCTGCCGAGCATCGGCCACACCATGTTCGCCCCGACCGCGGCCATGCTCTACCAGTTCCGCGAGGTGGCGCTGCGCGGGCTCGACACCCGCGTCGCCCACTACAACCAGCCCGAATTCGCCTGGAAATAAACTCTAGCCGCAGGTTCCCAGATAAAGGATGCGTGCGCCGTTGGCTCTCGCCATGCAGGCGTTGGAATAGGTGATCGCCTGCTGGCCGGGCACCCGGCCGCAGACCGGATTCAGCGTCTTGGCGCAACCGCTCGTCCTGCGGCAGCGGCCCTTGTGCAGCACCCGCGCGCCGTTGGTCTTGGCGACACAGGAATTGGCATAGGTGATCGCCTTGCGGCTGCCGACCCGGCCGCAAACGGGC
>JBPCWF010000832.1:0-2894 GCA_051009775.1 Hyphomicrobiales bacterium
CCCGGGCACCCCGTGCACATTCAGTTTCCACAGCGCCTTCGAGGACTTAACGCAGCCGCCGGACGCGCCTGATCGCTGGAGCATTGAAGTGCGCTGCATAGCACTCTACGAATAGCTCGTCGTCGCACGCGCTGCGGGTCCGTTGGGAACTCTCATTTGATCTTGGCAGGCAAGTAAGGCGCGAGGAAACGCATCGCTGCCCACCAGGCTCTCGCTCCCAGCGCAAAGCCAACCGGCACAGCCCGCAGATTTCATGGGAATACGGCGACACATCCAAAGGTATTGAATGCCTGCTTTGGCACATCCCGGAAGCATGGGGGCTTAGCAAAGAGAGCCCGCTATGGGTTGCAAAGCAGAAGCTCCGCACTCTGACGGCAGCTTTCGCTGGGTAAGCGGACGTGTGAGATCGAGTCCATTTACAGCCGCTTTGCGGGCAACTGTTGCCGCATCAGCCAGAAGTCATCCTCCGTATTTGCCCAATTGTCATCATCAGGACCATGTAACAGCGGCTTTGGGTGGCGGCTCAATGAATACGGGCTGCATATTGTGGATCAGACCGCGACACTTACCGAAACCGTCGAGGACACCGGCATTCTCTGCCTGTCGATGCTCCTCAGATTCCTGAAATTGCCGGCCGATCCGGCCCAAATCAGCCACGAGCACGCACCTGATGGCAAGCCGCTCGACACTATCGGGCTCGTCCGGGCAGCGAACCAGTTGGGCGTCGAAGCGAGGGCCGCCCATGTGAACCCTGAGCGCCTGTCGAAAACCCCGCTGCCGGCGATCGCGGTGGCGCAAGACGGCAGCTTTTTCGTGCTGGCCCGGGTCGGCTCAAACGATGCCCTGATACATGCGCCCGGCCGGGCGCCGGCAACGATTTCCCTGGAGGCCCTGGAAAACCAGTGGACCCGCGAGCTGATTCTAGTCACGCAGCGGGCTCATCTGGCCGGAGAGGACCGTCGCTTCGACCTGACGTGGTTCATCCCGGCGATCGCCAAGTATCGCCGGCTCTTTGCCGAGGTGCTGGCGGCGTCCCTGTTCCTGCAGCTTTTCGGCCTGGTCACTCCGTTGTTTTTCCTGGTGGTCATCGACAAGGTGCTGGTGCACCGGGGCCTTACGACTCTGGACGTTCTGGTGGTCGGGCTGTTGACGATGACTGTTTTCGAGGTCGTGCTGGGCGGTCTGAGGACCTACATTTTCGCCCATACGTCGAGCCGGGTGGACGTCGAACTCGGAGCGCGGCTGTTCAGACATCTTCTTGCTCTGCCGATTGCCTATTTCGAGGCCCGGCAAGTCGGTCAGACCGTGGCCCGGGTGCGTGAGCTGGAAAACATCCGCAACTTCATGACCGGCTCGGCGCTGACCGTGATGCTCGACTTGCTGTTCACATTCGTCTTCCTCGCCGTCATGTTCTACTTCAGCACGACCCTGACGTGGATCGTTCTTGGAGCGATCCCGTTCTATGTCGCGCTTTCGGTCGGCATCACGCCGGCCCTGAGGCGGCGGACCGAGGAACGGTTCCAGCGCGCGGCGGCGAACCAGGCGTTTCTGGTCGAGTCGATCTCGGGCGTCGAAACCCTCAAGGCCATGGCGGTAGAACCGCAGATGCGCCAGCGCTGGGAAAACCAGCTTGCGGCTTATGTCCGCGCCTCCTTCCGCACCATCACCCTGGGTACGCTCGGCGGCCAGGGGGTCTTGCTCATCAACAAACTGGTGACCGCTCTCCTGCTCTGGTTCGGCGCCCGGCTTGTGATCGAGGGCGGGCTGAGCGTGGGCCAGCTCGTTGCCTTCAACATGCTGTCGGGCCAGGTTAACCAGCCGGTCCTGCGCCTGGCGCGGCTGTGGCAGGACTTCCAGCAGTTCCGCATATCCCTGGAGCGCCTCGGCGACGTCCTGAACGTGCCGACCGAGCCAACCCATAGTGCAAGCCGGCCGGTTCTGCCGCCGATAAAGGGCGACATTACCTTCGACAAGGTCGTGTTCCGCTATCGTGCAGACGGGCCCGAAGTGTTGCGGGGCGTAGACCTTCAAATCCACGCCGGCGACGCGGTCGGGCTGGTCGGCCGCTCCGGCTCCGGGAAATCGACCCTGACCAAATTGATGCAGCGGCTGCATGTACCCGAAAGCGGGCGCGTGCTGATCGACGGAACCGATCTGGCAATGGTCGATCCGTCATGGCTGCGCCGCCAGATCGGCGTCGTGCTGCAGGACAGCGTGCTGTTCAACCGATCGGTCAAGGACAACATCGCGTTGACCAACCCGGCTTTTTCGATGGCGCGGGTCATCGAGGCGGCCGAGCTGGCGGGTGCGCACGACTTCATCCTGGAACTTCCCGAGGGCTACGACACCATCCTGGGCGAGCGCGGCGCCAACCTTTCGGGCGGTCAGCGCCAGCGCATCGCCATAGCGCGCGCGCTGATCTCCGACCCCAAGATCCTGATCTTCGATGAAGCGACGAGCGCGCTGGATTATGAATCCGAGCGCATCATTCAGGACAACATGCGCCGCATCTGCGACGGGCGCACGGTGGTGATCATCGCCCACCGCCTGTCCGCGGTGCGTCGGGCGGACCGCATATTCGTCGTCGAGGCGGGCCGCGTTGTCGAGGAAGGCCGGCACGACGAACTGGTCAAGGCAGGCGGTCGCTATGCGGCGCTTCATCGGTATCAAGTAGAGGTTTCGTAATGCTCTCTATCCTCTCGAACAAGCTTGCCGACTGGCGCAAGGCCCCAGCCGCCGGAACCGTTCCAGGTGTCGGACATCTGCGGCGGGCATGGGCTGTGTTCCAGACTATGGCCGGAGAGAAAGTCCGTGTGGTCTGGAGTCGGATTGCGCACGCGGCAGACGTCTGGCGGGCGGCATTGGCCGACGAGAAGGGCCGGCCGGCGGACAAG
>JBPCWF010000833.1:0-8282 GCA_051009775.1 Hyphomicrobiales bacterium
AAGGCATACTGTTCTTGTGTCGAGCTCTTCCTCCATGCACAGGACGCACACCTCGTTGGCCTCGTCGCCCGCCAGGATGGCGCGCGGGTTCGTCGCGCCGCCGCGCCAGCGCGGCAGCAGCGAGGCATGCAGGTTGAGACAGCCCAGGCGCGGCGCATCGAGCACCGGTGCGGGCAGGATCTGGCCATAGGCGACGACCACGGCGACATCCGCCTCAAGGCCGGCAAAGGCCTCACGTGCCGCGGCGTCCTTCATGCTGCTGGGCGTCAGAACCTGGAGACCGTGGGTTTCGGCGAAGCTGTGGACCGCGGACGGGCGGGGGTCCATGCCGCGTCCGGCCGGCCGCGGCGGCTGGGTGTAGACGGCGGCGACCTCTTGGCCCGCGCCGACGATCTCGCCCAGCGTCGGCACCGCGAAGTCCGGTGTTCCCATGAATACGATGCGCAGGAGCGACACGAGCTTCAGGTCCGCCGGTCAGCCGGTCGCTTCGAGTTTCTTGGCCTTGGCGAACTTCTTGATCACGCGGTCGCGCTTGAGCTTTGAAATGTGGTCGATGAAAAGCACGCCATTCAAATGGTCGACCTCGTGCTGTATGCAGGTCGCGAGCAGCCCGTCGCAATGCAGTTCCTGCTCGGCGCTGTCGCGGTCGAGGAACCTGACCTTGCATTCCGCGGGGCGTTCGACCTCCTCGTATACGTCCGGGATCGACAGGCAGCCTTCCTCGTAGGTCGCCAATTCGTCCGACTGCCAGACGATCTCGGGATTGATGAAGTAATGCGGCGTCTTCGGCCCCTCGTCGCGCGAGATATCGATCACCACCAGACGCCTGGGCTCGGCGACCTGAACCGCCGCCAGGCCGATGCCCGGCGCCGCATACATGGTCTCCAGCATGTCGTCGAGCAGGGTCAACACCTCCGCGTCGATCGTCTCGACCGGTGCGCAGACCGTCTTCAACAGCGGATCCGGCAGTTTGATGATGGGTCGTGTCGCCATGGGTTCCGTTCTCTCCGGGCTGACATAAGTGAAGCGTGTCGAAAGGTCAACAGAACGATAAATCCTTGTCGATCTCCACAGATTATGGCGCCCCGGCTTTCATTTGTTCTTGTTTTGGTCTATTGCGGTGTACGAATCACGATAGAGTGCGACAATGGATTTCAGTCAGCCAGTGACGACGATCGGGGACACGGTCGTCACCCTCGGCGATGCCGCGGTGATCGTGGTTACCTCTGTCGTGCTGCTGCTTGTGGTCATCGCCGGACTGCTGATCGTCTCCTATCGCTCCCAGCGCAGCGACACGGAGGACGCCGCGCGCAAGACGGCGGATCTCGAGATGCGGCTGGCGGAGATGACCGGCCGGCTGACAACGGTCTCGGAATCGGCGGCCGGCCGCGATGCCCATCTCGCCCGCACGCTGGACCAGCGGCTCGACCAGATCAGCGTGCGCATGGGCCAGAATGCGCATGAACAGACAAAGCGCACGTCGGAAAGCCTGCGTCAGGTCTATGAGCGGCTTGCGGTGATCGACAGCGCTCAGAAGAACATCACCGAGTTGTCGACCCAGGTCGTCGGGCTGCAGGATATCCTCTCAAACAAACAATCGCGCGGCGCGTTCGGCCAGGGCCGCATGGAGGCGATCGTCGCAGACGGCCTGCCGAGGTCGGCCTATTCGTTCCAGCACACCCTGTCGAACGGCACCCGGCCGGACTGCGTGATCAACCTGCCGAACACGGACACCGTGGTGGTGATCGACGCCAAATTTCCACTCGAGGCGTTCAACGCTCTTCGTGACGCCAAACACGATGCCGCGGCGACCACGGCCGCCCAGCAGTTGCGCGGCGACGTCACCAGGCACATCAAGGACATTTCCGGCAAGTACCTGATCCCGGGCGAGACTCAGGATACGGCCATCATGTTCGTGCCGTCGGAATCGATCTATGCGGACCTGCACGAAACCTTCGAGGACCTCGTGCAGAAGGCCTACAGGGCGCGGGTGGTGATCGTGTCGCCCAACATGCTGATGCTGGCGATCCAGACCATGCAGGCGATCTTCAAGGACGCGCAGATGCGCGAACAGGCAGGCGTGATCAAGGTTCAGGTGGCACACATGATGCAGGACGTGCAACGCCTGCGCGACCGCGTGCTCAACCTGCAAAAGCATTTCGGCCAGGTGGGGCAGGACATCGAACAAATCCTGATTTCGTCGGACAAGCTGTCGAAACGCGGGCTGAAGATCGAACAACTGGAATTCGAGGCTGAGACCATCGACACGGAGGAAGCGATCGCTCCCGCAGCCAAACTGGCGGCCGGTGAGTAGTGGCGTCGGGGGGCAGCGGACCGGCCGATGACGATGACGTGATTTTTTGCAATCAACGTCTTTTCCAGAGGCGTGCAAACGATTAAAAATACCGTCGGTGCTGATGTAGACAATTCTGGCAAGGGGTAGCAATGATGTTCCGGGGTGTTGTGGCGGCTCTCATCCTCGCGGTTGCAGGTATCTGGCTCACGGACGGCGCGGCCGCCGAAACCAGGTTCAATTTCACCACACAAAAACCAAAGATCGCGGAGCGCTACAACAAGCGCAAGGTGAGATACACATCGAACGAAAAGCCCGGCACCATCGTCGTGGATACCAGGCGGAAATATCTCTACTACGTGCTCGGAAACGATCAGGCGGTGCGCTACGGCATCGGCGTCGGCCGGGACGGCTTCCGCTGGAAGGGTACGGAGCGGATCTCGCGCAAGTCGAAATGGCCGGACTGGCGGCCGCCCGCGGAGATGATCGAGCGGCAGCCGGAACTGCCCGAATTCGTGCCCGGCGGGCCGAACAATCCGCTCGGTGCACGGGCGCTCTATCTCGGCGGCACGCTGTACAGAATCCACGGCACCAAGGAGCGGTGGAGCATCGGCCGTTCGATGTCGAGTGGCTGCATCCGCATGCTCAATGAGGACGTGATCGACCTCTATGAGCGGACCAAAATCGGCGCCAAGGTGATCGTCCGCTAGCGCCCCCTTTTTTCGGTCAATTCCCTGCCGCAGCCTCGCCCGGTTTCGCGCCGCGAAGGCGGCTGTAACCTGTTGTTCTTCCTGTGATAATCCGGTCGCCCCCGGACCGCGTCCCATAACGCGGCGGCGATTAACCATTTGTTAAGAGAATCAAGACCAAATCAGACGGCTGGGGAGAATTGTAGGTAGTTGTGTCTGTAGCCGCGTGTTCGCGCCATTCTTTTCGGCTTGTCGGTCGCTCATTTCTTGCATTCGTGCTCGCGCCCGAACCTCCCGTTGTCGACTGGATCACCGAATTGGACGCCTGGGTCACCCGATCCAAGGGCTTCTTCAACGACCGTCCGGTGGTCCTCGATCTGTCGAAACTGTCACTCACGAAACCGGACGTTGCCGGCCTGCTCGCACAATTGCAGGCGCGCAACATGCGGATCATCTCGGTCGAAGGTGTCGACCCGAGCTGGCTTGGTACGGGACTGGCGCCGCTGCCAGGATCGGGCAAGGCCGGCCATCCGGTCACCGTCGTCGCAGAGGACAGCCCGGAGCCACCGCCGCACAACACCGATACACAGCAGGAAGGCAACTCACTCCTGCTCGACAGTCCGGTTCGGTCCGGACAGTCGATCGTATTTCCGAACGGCGATGTGACCATCATGGGGTCCGTCGCGTCCGGCGCCGAGGTGATCGCCGGCGGCTCGATCCACGTCTACGGCACACTCAGAGGCCGTGCGATCGCCGGTTCCACGGGCAACGCCAAGGCACGCATTTTCGCCCAGAAGTTCGATGCCGAACTCCTGGTGATCGACGGCCTCTACAAGACCGCCGATGAAATCGTACCGCACCTGCGCGGGCAGCCGGTCCAGGCCTGGCTCGCCGGCGACGTAATGATGATGACAGCACTCGACTAGAGTACAAAGGAGACGACTGAAATGGGCAAGGTGTTAGTAGTGACATCCGGCAAAGGCGGTGTCGGCAAGACGACGTCCACCGCCGCTTTGGGCGCCGCCCTGGCGCAGACCGGCCAGAAGGTGGTGGTCGTCGACTTCGATGTCGGCCTGCGCAACCTCGACCTGATCATGGGTGCGGAGCGCCGGGTGGTCTACGACCTGATCAACGTTATCCAGGGCAACGCCAAGCTGTCGCAGGCGCTGATCAAGGACAAGCGCCTGGACACGATGTACCTGCTGGCGGCCTCGCAGACCCGCGACAAGGACGCGCTGACGGAAAAGGGCGTGTCCCGGGTGATCGGCGAACTGCGCGAGAAATTCGACTGGGTGATTTGTGACAGCCCGGCCGGCATCGAACGCGGCGCCGTGCTCTCCATGCGCTATGCGGACACCGCGGTGATCGTGACCAACCCGGAGATCTCCTCCGTCAGGGACTCAGACCGCATCATCGGCATGCTCGATTCCAAGACCGAGCGGGCCGAAAGCGGCGGCACGGTCGACAAGCACCTGCTGATCTCGCGCTACGACACATCACGGGCCGCGCGTTCGGAGATGCTGACCATCGAGGACGTGCTCGAGATCCTGTCTTTGCCGCTGATCGGTGTCGTGCCGGAGAGCGCGGAAGTTCTGAGGGCGTCCAACCTCGGCTCTCCCGTGACCATGTGCACGCCCGCCAGCGCCCCGGCGCGCGCCTATTTCGACGCGGCGCGCCGGCTCAGCGGCGAAAACATCGCCATCACCATTCCGACCGACAAGACCGGACTGTTCGGCAAACTGTTTGGCGGGAGGGCCGCATGAGCTTGCTTGGCCTATTCAGAAAGCGAAGCTCCGCTCCCGTCGCGCGGGAGCGGCTGCAAATTCTTCTGGCCCATGAACGCACGGTCGACAGCCAGTCCGACCTGATCGTGATCCTGCGCGAGGAAATTCTCGGCGTCATCGCCAAGCATGTGGCAATCGACCGGGAAAACGTGCAGGTCAAGATGAACCGTGACGACACGGTCTCGACGCTCACCGTCGACATCGAGATCCCGGCTGCCTCCGAAACGCTTCTGGCGACGGGGACCTGAAGACCGCCCAGGGCTTCACGGCACCGCCCGTGTCCCGGACCTGATCCGGGCTTGGAGCCGCTGCGCCGCGCCATGCTATGGTGCCGGCGATTCGCCGTTCCCTGATCCGATAGCAATGAGTTCACCGTCACAGACCGGTTCCCCGGACCCCCGCCGCAGCGGGCTCGCACAGGCGCTGTCGGTGTATTTCGAGCGCCGGGTGCTGATCGTCCTCCTGCTCGGGTTCTCTGCAGGCCTACCCCTGGCGCTCGCCGGGTCGACGCTGACCATCTGGATGGCCGACAAGGGCGTGTCGCTCGGCGCCATCGGCCTGTTCTCCCTGGTCGGCGTGCCCTACACGGTGAAGTTCCTGTGGGCGCCCGTGGTCGACGCCTGGCGCGTGCCGGTGCTGTGCCGCCTGTTGGGCCGCCGGCGCGGCTGGCTGATCTTCACGCAGGCGCTCCTGATGGCGGCAATCCTGTTCCTCGGGGCCTGCGATCCGGTCAACGCGCCCGCCCTGGTGGCGGCCGGCGCACTTCTTGTGACGATCGCTTCGGCGACGCAGGACATTGTGATCGACGCGTTCCGGGTCGAAAGCCTCGATGACGACCAGCAGGCCGCGGGCATGGCCTGCTATGTGGCGGCCTACCGCGGCGCGCTTCTGGTGGCGACCGCCGGCGTGATCGCCCTGATCGCGGTGCTGGAGCGTGCGGGTGTGCCGGCAGACGTCGTGTGGGCCTACGGCTACGGCGCCATGGCGGCGCTGGTGCTGATCGGCATGGCCGCCGTGCTGGTGGCGCGGGAGCCCGAGGCCGCGGCCGGGTCCGCGGCGGAACACGTCCCGTCGATGACCCGCCTGACACGCACCGCGGTCGACGCCTTCGCCGACTTCCTGGCCAAACCGCAGGCCATCGCCGTGCTGGTGTTCGTCGTCCTGTTCAAATTCTGCGACGCCTTTGCCGGCGTCATGACCGGCCCCTTCGTCATCGACATCGGCTTCGACAAGGCGGCCTATGCCGGGATCGTCAAGGGCGTGGGCTTCGCCGCCGTGCTGGCGGGAGGGTTTGCCGGCGGACTTGTCGCGCGCAGCCTGCCGCTTGTCACCGCGCTGTGGATCGCCGGCATCGTGCAGATGCTGTCCAACCTGATGTTCAGCTGGCAGGCCCATATGGGGGTCGATCATGCCGCGCTGACGGCGACCATCGCGGTCGAGAACTTCACCGGCGGGCTCGGCACCGTTATCTTCGTCGCCTATCTTTCAAGCCTGTGCACCAATGCCCTGCACACGGCGACGCAGTTCGCACTCCTGACCGCGCTGGCGGCCGTCGGCCGCACGGTGCTGTCCTCCATATCGGGCTTTGTCGCGGAGACCTCGGGCTGGCTCGTGTTCTTCGCGTTGTCGGCACTATCCGCCGTGCCGGCCCTGGCGCTGCTCGCCTATCTGCAGCACAAGGGCCTGTTCGCCGACGAAGAACGGCGGGACATGAGCCCCGCCGTGTGACTTAGAGCATCGGTTTCCGCTTACGCTTCGGCCGGGACCGGTTCCGGGGTGCCTTTGTCGGCGGCGTCGTCGATCTGGATCACCGGCTCCATGTCCTTCAGGATCTGCTCGTCCAGATGACAGGCGATCACATGCCGGTCGCCGAACTCCTTCTGAGGCGGCGGCGTGACCTCGCACAGGCCCTCGATGGCATATTGGCACCTGGTGCAGAACGGGCAGCCCTTGGGCGGATTGAGCGGTGACGGGATCTCGCCGGTCAGCACGATCTTGCGTTTCTCCACCTTGGTGTCGGCGATCGGCACCGCGGACAGGAGCGCTTCCGTATAGGGGTGATAGGGCGGCGCGAAGATCTCCTCGGTCGAGCCCTTCTCCATGATCTGGCCAAGATACATCACGACGACCCGGTCGGACAGATAGCGCACCACCGAGAGATCGTGGCTGATGAACAGAAGCGTGGTTCTGTTGTCGCGCTGGATATCCATCAAGAGCTCGGTCACGGCCGCCTGCACCGACACGTCGAGCGCGGAGACCGGTTCGTCGGCGATCACCACCTTTGGGTTGCCGGCAAAGGCACGGGCGATGCCGACGCGCTGCTTCTGGCCGCCGGACAGTTGGCGCGGACGGCGATGGGCGAAATCGCGCGGCAGCTTGACGATATCGAGCAGCTCCATGACCCGGTCCCTGATCTTGGTCGGATCGGATTCGACACCGAATTTCTTGATCACACGGCCGATCTGCGAGCCGACCGTGTGGCTCGGATTCAATGTGTCGAACGGGTTCTGGAACACCATCTGCAGGCTTGAGATGGTCTTCGCGTCACGGGTGCGGACCGGCATCTGGCCAAGTTCCAGATTGCCGAGGTGAACCGTGCCGGCGGTCGATTCTTCCAGCCCCATGAGCACCTTGGCGAAGGTTGACTTGCCGCAGCCGGACTCCCCGACGATCGCAACGGTCTCGGCTTCGCGGGCGCGGAAGCTCAGATCCTCGTTGGCCTTGACCATCTTGGTTTCACCGCCGATCAGCAAACCGGACTGCTGAACCTCGTAATGTTTCTGCAGGTCTTCGACCCGGAGCACCACATCGCCCGGCTCGACAAGTTCGCGCTCGACCGGCTTGGGCTTGGCCGCCTCCCAGTCGATCTCCTTGAACTTGCAGCACCTGACGAAATGGTTGCTGCCCGCCTTCACTTCGTCCATCGGCAGGCGCCCGGCATCGCACCGGGGCTCGTCGAAATAGTCGCAGCGCGGGCCGAAATAGCAGCCCTTGGGGCGCTGGTGCGGCAGTGGCAGCTGGCCCCTGATCGAGGTCAGGGGACGGGCGTTCTTGTCGGCGCCCGGAACCGGGATCGAGGAGAACAGGCCCCGGGTATAGGGGTGGCGCATATTGTTGAACACGGTGTCGATGGCGCCGACCTCGACCGCCTCGCCGGAATACATCACCGTCAGCCGGTCGCAGGTCTCAAGGATGAGACCGAGATTGTGCGAGATGTAGATCATCGAGGTGCCGAACTCGGACGAGATGTCCTTGATCAGCTCGACGATGCCGGCCTCGACGGTGACGTCGAGCGCGGTGGTCGGTTCGTCGAGCAGCAGCAATGCCGGATTGGACAGGAGCGCCATGGCGATCACCACGCGCTGCTGCTGGCCGCCGGAGATCTGATGCGGATAAGCGCCCATGATGCGCGCCGGATCGGGCAGGCGCACATTCGCCAGCATCTGCTCGGCCCGGTCGAAGGCCTCTTCCCGGGTGACATCCTCGTGGTAGAGCGGCACTTCCGCCAGCTGTTCG
>JBPCWF010000834.1:0-4411 GCA_051009775.1 Hyphomicrobiales bacterium
TGCTGCGATGCCTGGAACAACCTGATCGATCAGCCATGGAAGATCATGTCAATCGGCATGCGAGACTGGGCGCATGGGTCATGATCAAGGGGACTTGGTATTAGGTGTGATTGAGGCCGATTTGAACAGAAGCCCTGGCCGCAACGTTGTCATTTTGCGTACGAAAGCAAGCCTCGAAGCTGCCGCTGACGCCTTGGCCAAATCGTACAACTTGCCGAGGAACGTCGATCCAGCGAACAAGTAGGCTGCTGCATCTCAAACCAGTAACCAGACGGAGACCTGCACACGTTCTCTTGCGGGCTTGGCGTCGGGTTAGGTGACACTGCTTTGCGCGAATTCTCGCCCACATCATGCGATCTTGCCTGTTCGCCCTTTCAATCATGAGTACGTCCGTGTTGGGCGATTAGCCGCTGAGCGGTAAATCGAAGCGATTTAGGTGACCCGAGACCAAACAAAAAAGCGCCTACCACCAGGTGTCCAGGAAGTGGCCGCGCTTGGCCCAGAAGACGCACCATTTGCCGGCGCTTATCACGACGTCTGTCTGGAACTCGGGACCCTCGACATCCTCTTCGTCGAGCGCCTCTACGTTAAGACCCCGCTGTGAAGCGTAGTCGTGCCCGAGCTGCAACAGCTCGTTGCCGAACGCGAGCGTGTCACTGTTCGTCTTCGTCACGTAGCATCGCTCCAGCAGATCCTCGTCGATGATCTCCGGGCAGCTGGTGAGAAACTGGCCCCGAAATGAATAGGGCTCCACATGGCTGCCGGGAAATCCGTTGGAGTATTTCGGGATGCCGTCGCACGGGTCAGCCAGTGACACCACGTAGTAGCCGTCCATCGATTTGAGCCACGCGTCCAGCGGTTCGTCGGTTTGAATTTCCGGATACTGCGCGCGCGCCCACTCCGTTGCCTTTTCGTCGTGACCGACGCGCGGGGCGCTCAAGGTTTCGAAGGCGGTTATGGAGATGTCCTCGAACCGTTGCATTAGCTCCTCCTCGGTCGGCTTGTCCGCGCTTTCGGATTTGCGGAAGCGCCCGAACCACGCCCCTATGGAGGACTGTTCCTGCGCGAAATCCTCTTTCAGGATGCGCTGGATGATGTCTTCATGCTCGGCCTCGAATCCTGGTTTCGGCTTATTTCCCGGAAGCCAGTCCAGTCCCATGTCTGTTTATCCCCCTCAAAGACGCGCCGGTGAGCTTTCGAATAGTTCTCCGGTTCCGGACAGATGGGGCAGTATAACAGATTACGGAGCTGGCCGGGCCCGGCAAGGGGGCCGGCACTTCGCGCAGTCCTGCTTATCACCGGGGATCAGGCATATGAGCAAGGAGCGTCCACGCACCCTGAGCGCCCATGAGGTCGATGACATCTTCCTGCCCGGCGAGATCACCGAACCGGTCGCGGTTACGGCCGATGCGCCGGTGCTGGGCGAACTCATCGTCGACCGCACCGGCGCGGTGTTTCTGACGCCGGTTCCGGACCGGCGCGGCGGATCGGGCAGGGCGGTGCCGGTGCGTGGATTGGGCGAGCCCGCGGGCCTCGGATTTCTCGGCGAGATCGTCGCGGTATCGGGCACCTATGACCCGGAGACGGGGTTTGAGCTCGACAAGGTCGTGCTCGCGGACGAGGTCGACTGATGGTGCTGGAGATCCGCAATGCCCGGGAGCGCGAAGACCTGTTCGGGAATGTGCGGTGCATCGCCCGGATCGTTCCGTTCGGATCCGACGAGTTGCGCGAACGGGTCGGGTTCGACGCCTGGGTCGACGAGTTCTTTCCGGGACTGGGCACCACGTGGGAGGGCTACCCGTGCGAGCTTTCGGGCTATTTCGGCTTCGGCCTGCTGCGCGGGATCGACGATCGCGAAAAGGATCAGCTGCACATCTTCGCCGACGGGGTCGAGTGTCTGAGCCTGATCCTGTTCGCCCTGCGCATCGATCCGGGCCGCCTGACATGGCGCATCGACCTGGACCCGCTCGATGGCGGTGACTGGGAGACCGTGCGCCAGGACGACAATGGCAACCTGTTCGTGCTCGACCGGTTCGCCGAGCGGCACAGCGCCGAACGCTGCGCCGCCTTGTGGAGCCGGATGTTCGGCGATCACAAACAGACCGCCCTGGTTCGGCGGCGCGGCGCGGACGGCACTGCTTGAACGTGTCTTGAATGTCAGGAAGCTGCAGGAAAAGAGAAAGCGGCGGCGCGGGGCGGGCGCCGCCGGTTGCCTCTCTGGTCGTGCGATGCGACGTGCTTAGCCGATACCCAGAACCGCCATGGCTTCTTTGAGCGCCTTGACGGCTTCGTCGTGATTGCCCGATTTGTGCAGCTCTTCGCCCTGGCGGCGCAGCATTTTGACTTTCGCCATGTCCGGTTCGCTGAGTTGCGCACCAGGCAGGGCGGCGTCGATCTTGGCCATATGGGCTGGGCAGGAGCCGGCCGAAGCCCACACGGTCAGAAAAAGCAGCGCAGCCGTTGCAAGGATAAGCCTCTTGATCATACCTGTCTCCGTTGCGTGACCAGGGATGTCGTCGGGGCAATGCACGATGGGCATCGATCCGAAGCACGATCGGATCATGGCCGGGCATCGTGGCTTGAGTTTTGCGCAATGGTATCGTTTTGGCGGTATGTTTGCGGTGAATCCGGGGCGGACGGGCGATGAACTGTGGCGCGGGGAGGGGCCGGGACGTCAAATCCGCTGTTGCATGCGTGTGCGCTATTGGTTTAAATGCCCGGGCCTTCGGCGGATCGAACGGTGATGGGTGTCCGCGCCATGGTTAACGCGGCGTTAAGCGCACCCAAGCTATGACATTGGGCATATGCACCGATGACCATAGACACCGATCCGACACATTGCCGGAGTAGGACAGTGGCACGCAACGACCGGACCGACATGAGACCGATACGCCGCATCGAAAGCACCGCAGACGCCGGGCAGATTGCCCGGGGCGCACTGCCGCGTGCCGGCCGGCTGCTCATTCCGTCCCTCGGCCTCCTCCTTATCAGCCCCTGAGCGTTGGCTGCCCCATCCGGGCGGGCGTTTAGGGGACAAAATCAAAACTTCCAGAGACACCCGCGGTCCGCCAATGCCGGAGCGCCTGATAAGGACACAAGACATGACCACCACAGACAAAGACCACGTATTCATTTTCGACACCACATTGCGCGACGGCGAACAGTCGCCCGGCGCGTCGATGACCCTGGAAGAGAAGATCCAGGTCGCCGAGGTGCTCGACGAAATGAAGGTCGACATCATCGAGGCCGGCTTCCCGATCGCCTCCAACGGCGACTTCGAGGCGGTCACGGAGATTTCCAAGCTGGTCAAGAACGCGGTCGTCTGCGGACTGGCGCGGGCCGGCCAGAAGGACATCGACCGGGCGGCGGATGCGCTGAAGCACGCCAAGCGCTCGCGCATCCACACCTTCCTGTCGACCAGCCCGGTGCACATGAAATACAAGCTGCAGATGGAGCCCGAGGAGGTCTACGAGGCGGTGATCTCGAGCGTGACCCGGGCGCGCAGCCACACCGACAATGTGGAATGGTCGCCCGAGGACGGGACACGCACGGAGCACGATTTCCTGTGCCGCTGTGTCGAGGCCGCGATCAAGGCGGGCGCCGGCACGATCAATATTCCCGACACCGTGGGCTACACCGTGCCGGAGGAATATTTCGAGCTGATCACCATGCTGCGCGAGCGCGTGCCCAACTCCGACAAGGCGATCTTCTCGACCCATTGCCATAACGACCTGGGCATGGCGGTCGCCAACTCCCTGGCGGCGATCAGGGCAGGCGCCCGGCAGATCGAATGCACCATCAACGGCATGGGCGAGCGCGCCGGCAATGCGGCATTGGAAGAACTGGTCATGGCGATCAAGACCCGCAACGACGTCTTGCCCTACGATGTCGGCGTCGATTGCGAGATGCTGACCCGGGCTTCGAAGCTGGTGTCCAACGTCACCGCCTTCCCGGTGCAGTACAACAAGGCGATCGTCGGCAAGAACGCCTTTGCCCATGAGTCCGGCATCCATCAAGACGGCATGCTGAAGAACACCGAGACCTACGAGATCATGACGCCGGAGAGCGTCGGTCTGAAGGAAAGCTCTCTGGTGATGGGCAAGCATTCCGGCCGCCACGCCTTCCGCACCAAGCTGGAGGAGATGGGATACGACCTGGGCGAGAATGCGTTCCAGGACGCCTTCACCCGGTTCAAGGACCTGGCCGACAAGAAGAAGCACGTCTATGACGAGGACATCGAGGCCCTGGTCGACGACCAGATGGCCCATGCGGACGACAATATCAAAGTCGTCGCGCTGACCGTGATCGCCGGCACCGGCGGGCCGCAGAAGGCGACCATGACGCTGGAGATCGACGGCCGCCATATGACCAAGGAGTCAACCGGCGACGGCCCGGTCGACGCCACCTTCAA
>JBPCWF010000835.1:0-2514 GCA_051009775.1 Hyphomicrobiales bacterium
TTCCCGACCTGATCGACGCGCTCGACCGGGATCCGGAGATCCTGACGGTCGTGCTCAAGGGCGCGGGCGGCAAGGCCTTCGTCGCCGGCGCCGATATCGCTCAGTTCGCCGAAACCAGGGACAACGCCGAACAGGGGCGGGACTACGAAGACAAGAACGCCCAGGCGTTCGGTGCCATCAGGGACTGCACGAAGCCGACAATCGCGATGATCGACGGCTACTGCATCGGCGGCGGCATGGCGATCGCTCTGAGCTGTGACCTGCGCATCGCATCGGAGGGATCGACCTTCGCCATCCCGGCGGCCAAGCTCGGCCTCGCCTACCCGATCGCGGGCATGCAGCAAGTGCTCAAGGCTGTGCACCCGGCTTTCGCCAAGGAAATCTTCTTCACCGCCCGCCAGTTCGACACGGAAGAGGCGCTCACCATGAACCTGATCAACCGTGTCGTCGCCAGGGACGGGCTCGAACAGGCCACACGCAAGATCTGCGAGCAGATCGCCCGCAACGCGCCCCTGACCCTGCGCGCGGCAAAGCACGCGATCGACACCATGACCGCCAGGCCGGAGAGCTTCGACCGCGCCGCGCTCGAGACCATGACCAAGGCCTGCTTCGACAGTGAGGACTATGCGGAAGGCCGGCGCGCGTTCCTGGAGAAGCGCAAGCCCGAGTTCCACGGGGAGTAAGAGCCCACCTCACAAACGTCATCCCGGACACCGGTGACCGGCTTCCGGGATGACGGAGGTTGAAGAGCCTTGCTCAATCAGTTCGAGCCGATGAGCACGGGCTTGCCCTTCGGCCGGGTGATGCGGTAGCCGAAATTGATCACCTTGTCTTCCGCGGCCTCCAGCATGTAGCGCCAGGCCAGCACGCCGCGTTTGCGGTCGACATCGCGCTCGCTCGGGCGGGTCGAGCCGGGCAGCATCTCCACCGCGATGTCCTCATGGGTCGCGTAGGGCATCTGGTCGTGCACAGTGACCGGTATCGCGCGGTCATGCAGATTCTGGAGCGTGATCGCCCATGAACGGTCCTCGACCTGTGCGGTGGTGAGGATCCCGGTCTCCGAGGTCTTGCGCTTGACCTCGACCCGTTTGACCTTGATCCGGTCATCGACACCGAAGCCCAGCACATGCTCCTCGCCCGGCGCCAGCATGGGCAGCACGCCGCGTCCCATGAACACGCCGTCGCGGAACAGATTGACCTGGCCGGCGAGCAGCGGCGTCTCGCCGTCGAGCGTGAACTTGGCGGTGAGATAGGCGTTGAGGTCGAGTTTCGGCACGACATGCGCGCTCAGGCTGGTGGAGATCGTCTCGGACGAGATCCGCACCTTCTTGCCCGTGCCCGTATTGTCGACGCTGACGCGTCCCTGAATGCCGTAGAGCGCCTGAAAGCCGGCAAGGGTGACGTTCGCCTCACGCGGCATGACCGGTTTCTCGACGAGCGATTGCGCGGGGGCTTCCGATTTGGCTATCGCTCCGGCGACCTCATCCTGCGCGAGACTCCGATCATAGAGCTCCGCACGACCGGCATCGCGCTTGCGTTTCTCCTCGCGCTCGAACAGCGAGATCAGTTCGGGATGGAGCTCGGGTGCCGCCGTGGCGCCGGTCGGGCGCGCGGTCGACAGGGTGAGCCTGACGCCGTCCCAGCTTTCGGTCGTGCGCTGGATCACCTCCGCGCGGCGCACCAGCGTCATGGTCGGATCCGCTTTGGCAAAGGTGCTTTCAAGCCGCGCCTCGTAGAACGGCACCCAGCCGGCATTGGCGATCCGGTAGCGTACCTTGAACTGGCCTCTGGTCTCCTGGTTGCTCGCGAGATGCACCGTGACCACCGTCTTGACCCTCTGCTTGGGCGCGAGCTCCGCGATGGCCTGGTGGAGTTCCTGAACCTGCTTGTCGATCTCGCGTTTGCGGACATTGGCATCGAGCACGGTCTTGCTGAGCGCACCGAGCTTGGTGGCGACCAGATCGAACATGTTGCCGAACTCGGTGCTGTCGACGCGCGGCGCATCTTCGCTCTTGCCCTGGATCGCAAACGGTTTGCTCGCCAGATCCTGGAGCAGCTTGCGCTGATAGGTGGCATCCTCGACCAGCTGGTCGAGGGCGGCACGTTCGTCCTGCAAGCCTTCGATCTGTCGCTCGATGCGCTTGCGCTCCGTGGCGACGCCTGCATCGTCGACCACATGAACCCGCTTGCTGTCGACCGAGGCGATCTCGATCTCGCCCGAAGCCGCGCCCTCGACCCGGATCGACTGGGGATCCACATCGCCCGGCAGGTTGTCCAGCACCAGCGTGTGGTCGCCACGGTCCAGATCGGTGTTCGCCACGCGTGTGACTTCCGCGCCCTGGGGATAAACAGTCACCGCATCGATGCGTGAGTCCGGTGTCAGCTCGGCGGCCGAAACCGGGGTCAGAAATGTGGTCGCCAGAGCGGCGGCAAGTAATACTGATCTCATGAAATATCTCCTTCGCCACCCGGCAGCGCCGAACGGCCCTCAAATTGAACTGCGGAAAGTAAGAC